>PCWU01000143.1:20631-21624 GCA_002787455.1 Gallionellaceae bacterium CG11_big_fil_rev_8_21_14_0_20_60_62
CCCGCTCGTCGTGCATGACTTTGATTTTCAGCAAGTCGTGGCTTTTCAGACTGCGCTCGATCTCGTCCAGCACGGCGGGGGTCAAGCCTGCGTTGCCGATGATGACAACGGGTTTCAGCGCATGGGCGCGTGCCTTGAGTTCGAGGCGTTGGGCAACGGTGAGATTTAACATGTGGCACTCCAGATTGGGCGCGCATTCTATCAAATTTGCTTGAACTGTCCGCAGATTAAGCAGTTGGCGCCGATGGCGGTTGCCTGACTTTTACATTGTGTGTTTTTTAATCTGCGTGAATCGGCGCAATCTGCGGGCAAAAATTCTGCGATGAAAGCTTCCAAAACCAGCAAACAATGGATGCGAGAGCATGTGAACGATCCCTATGTGCAGATGGCGCAGAAGGCGGGTTACCGCGCCCGCGCCGCCTACAAGCTGCTCGAACTGGACGAACGCGACCATCTGATCAAACCCGGGATGGTCGTGGTGGACCTGGGTGCGGTGCCGGGGAGCTGGTGCCAGGTGGTGGCGCAAAAGCTGGGCGCGCACGGGCGCATCATCGCGCTCGACCTGTTGCCCTTGCAGCCCCTGCCGCGTGTCGAGTTCATCCAGGGTGACTTTCGCGAGGATGGCGTGTTGGCGCAACTTGAAGCCAAACTCGATGGACGCCGGATCGACCTTGTAATTTCCGATATGGCGCCCAATATGAGCGGGGTGAACTCGGCGGATCAGGCGCGAGCCATGTATCTGGCGGAACTTGCGCTGGATTTTTCCGCCAAGCACCTCGTCAGCGGCGGCAATTTTGCGGTCAAGGTGTTTCAGGGAACGGGCTTCGAGGACTATCTGAAATCGATGCGCGACCACTTCGTCAAAGTGGTCGCGCGCAAACCGAAAGCCTCGCGCGACCGCAGCAGTGAACAGTATCTGGTGGGGCTGGGCAAACTTGAGAAATAAACCGGGACGTAGTCTAATGCCCGCTCATTCATGAGGAGTAAGTGTGA
>PCWU01000064.1:0-721 GCA_002787455.1 Gallionellaceae bacterium CG11_big_fil_rev_8_21_14_0_20_60_62
TCACGACGAACATGACCATGGAGAGCACGCGCACAACTGAAAAGGAGTCACCATGAAGAAGTTGTTTATGCTGTTGTTCTCTTTACTTTCTCTCACCCCGGTCATCGCGGCCGCCGACGATGCGCCCGACTGGTACTACCCGCAATGGCTCGCCGATGCGCCGCATGCAGCGGTGTTCAAAGTGCGCGACACAGTCAACAAATACGGCCGCTACGCCAGCGAACCGAAGCTCATCACCCTCAAGGATCTGATCAAATTCCACGGCCACTTCTGCGGCGGACTGGTGGAAGGCGCGACGGTCTTGCGCGTGGCCTTCGACCACCTGTTTCCCGACGGCATCATCGACCGCACCGACCTCGTGATCGCGTCCAACAACTCCGCCTGCGGCGGCGACGTGGCGGCTTATCTCAGCGGCACCCGGGCCCGTTTCGGCACGCACCTCATCGATCCCAAGCTCAAGGAAAGTGACTTCGTGGTCAAGCGCCTCTCCACCGGCAAGTCCGTGCGCGCGGTGATCAACGCCGCCACTTATCCGCACGACGTGCGCACGCAGATGAAGAAGATTGAATCGGGAAAATTCGAGCCGGCCGACATCGATAAATTTCAGGATGTGCAATGGGCGTACGCGAAGAAGCTGGTGGGCCGGCCGGCCATCGAATCGGTGGAGGTGACCGACAACCCCGACTACACCTGGCCGGATCCGCCCCGCAAAGACATGGGC
>PCWU01000064.1:739-5254 GCA_002787455.1 Gallionellaceae bacterium CG11_big_fil_rev_8_21_14_0_20_60_62
ATTCGGGCTGGAATAATTGGTTTGAAATTCGTTGCAGCAATCATTCGGATCAAAAACGTCGCGCTACGCCGAGGCTGAAAAAGTTTGCCGCGTTGCGGTTTAGCGCCAGGCCGATGCTGGCATCCAATTGTATGTCGTCATCGAACAGCCAGGCCACGCCGCCATCTGCAGTCAGGCTGTCGCCGCCCGCGTGATTGAGCGGGTGATCGGTGTAAAGTTCGACGAAACTGCTCAAGCGGTCGTCATGGCTGCGGCTGTAGCCGATGGCGGATTGAAGCTTGCTTTGCCAGTCCGGCTGACGGCTGGCGCTGGCTTGCAGCATGCCAAAGAGTGCATTCGTGCCGTCCAGTGCATAACCCCACAAAAGTCCGCCCAGCGGCGCCACCCCGTGGCGTTCCGGGTCGGCGTTGCCGGTTGGCAAGCCGATCTGGCCGAGCAGGGATAGGTCAAACCCACTGGTGCTGCCGAGGTGATATTTGGTGCCGATGCCGCTATCGCCGCTGCGGCTGCGCGCAGAGTCGATTTGCCAACCGGCCCACTGCAGGGAAATTTCCAGCGCGGGATCAATGCCGTAACGCAGATTGGTTTGTGGCAGGCTGTGCAGATTGCCCTCGTCCCGTTGGTAGCCAATTTCCAGCTGCATTCTGTCCTGGGCAACAATCGAAGTGCCGCTGCTGAAGCCGGGACGATCCGGGGCGAGCGGTGCGGCATGGGTGGGCAGCGCCGCCCACAGGCCGAGCAGGAAAAGAGGGACGAAAGGGCGGGTTGACTTGCGCATTGCAGGATTTCTCCGGGTTGAAAAAGGGTTGTTGTGGAACGGGCCGTGACCGTTAGGCGGTTTTGCTTAGCAGCCGCGCGGGCACATCATGCGGGCGCTGAATCGAGGCGGCAATCAGCGCTTCGTTGCCGCGCAGCAGGATGTCGGTTTGCAGCGCCTTCTCGAAACGCACGTCGATGACATAGCATTTGACCCGCACCTGCATCGCCGGCCGTTCGGCGAAGTTGACTTCGCTGAACACAATGGCGATCGGTTTCTTGAGAAATACGAAACGCGAGGTGACGGCGGTTTCATGCAGCAGGCGGCGCGCCTCGCGCAAGTTTGCGGCGAGATCGAGGTGGAAATTGATTTCGACCATCATGTCGAGCGCACCGGCGTTGCCCGAAGTGACCATGTCGGTGATGAATTTGCTGTTGGGGATGGTGACCAGCGAATCGTCCAGGGTGACCAGGCGCACGGCGCGCAGACCGATGGTTTTGATTTCGCCGTAAGTGCCGTCAAAAGTCACGCGGTCGCCGACCTGGAAGGGACGGTCGAACAGCAGAATCACGCCCGCGACAACCGAGGCGATCAAATCCTTGAGCGACAAACCCAGTGCCACCGCAAACATGCCGCTGACCGCGAGCAGCAATTCTTTCGGCGGCTGGATCACCCCGTAAAACAGATAGCCGCCGCCCAGGATGTAAATGGTGAACGACAGAATGGTGGCCGTCTGCGCGATCAGCAGGCGGCGGGAGGGGATGCGCTTGTTCAGGCCGGCACCGATCGAGGTGACGAACTTGGCGGCAAGGCCAAGCACGACCACACCAAACAGCAGCGCGGTGATTTTGGCGAAACTGAATATCTCGATGACGCCGGAGATATTGTTAACGTCCGATTCATTCATGGAGGAAGTTCTTTCCGATCAGAAAATAGTCAATCAGATATTGGGCGCGGGAGGAGATGCGCACGCGCCCATTCGGGTCGAACCAGACTAGTTCCCTGTCAGACGCTTCCTTCAGATTGCGACGCAGGGTGGCGTTGTCCATTTCGGTCAGTGCTTGCAGTTCGCCGCTGGTCAGATTTTCGTGGCGCACGATGGCGGCGAACAGGAACAGCGAGTCATCGCTCATCGTGCCGACCAGACCGGCGTCGATGAAGGCCGGCACGCCGACGTGAATGTGTTTGGGTTCGGGCGCGGAAATCGCCGATATCCAGTACATCAGGGCGGAGCGCGGGTTGCCGCGCGATTGCCCCCAGAGCAGGCGGAAGAATTGGGTTTCGGCTTGTTGCCCGAACGAATCACCGCCTGCGTAAGCGCTGATTGAATCGTCAAAGGTGCGGCGGTAGCCGGTCAACTCATGCCGCGCCAGAATCAGACGCTGAATCTCGTGATCCTGCCACGGCGCGACTTCCAGGATGCGTCCGTAGCAATGCTCGCTGCCAAACACGCCTTGCAGGTACGACCATGAACGGGCGTTGACAGTCAGGCACCAGAAGATATTGCGTGTTTTCAGGCTGATGATTTCGAGAAAGGCCTGATACGCCGAAAAACCGCCGATGCAGGCGAGAAACAGGTTGTGGATTTCATCCACGCACAGTACCAGCGGCCGGGTTTGGGCCGCGTCAAAGCGGATGAAATCCTCCGTGCTGTTGACCGGTTGCCCGGTGAGTTGGCCGAGCCAGTCGAACAGGGCCGGCAGACCCAGCGTGCGCGCCGGCACATTGCCCGTGATAACCCGGGCATGCGCCGCCGCATCGTCGGCGATGCGGCTCAGGATGGTGGTTTTCCCCATGCCGCGGTCACCCGCGATGAGCAGCAGATCCTCGTGCCCGCCTTGTTCGGCCCAGGCGGCGATTTGCCCACCCGCGGCCTCGATCAACGACTTGTCGCGCAGGATGAAGAAATCTTTCCGTGCCGGCAGGTAGTAATCAAAGGCAGCCAGATAATCCGGCGGCGGCGCGATGCGCGGTTTGGCGCTACCCACCGCCTGGTTCAGGCGGCGTTTGAAAATTTCCGACAACAATTGCTTCATGAAGTCGAGGCGCACCAGGCGCGACGAGGCGAAGCGGAACAGGTGGTGGCCAATGACGGCGGCGAGCATCAGCGGTGGCAGCACAAGGCCGAGGCGGGTGCCGTACAGCGGCGCGAGACGCGCCCACCCGTTCTTGAAACGAAAGGCGAAGGCCTCGCGGATCGGGTCGCGCCAGCGACTGGACTCGATCACCAGAAAGGCGAGGTTGAACCAGAAGATGAAAGCGGAAAACAGGTTGTGGATGAGGCCGGTGCGCACCGTATCGCCGATCACCTGAAGCAGCGCCAGCTCGATGTAGATCAGGCGCGAGATGCGCCGTGCCGAGGCTTCGATCTCAACCTTTTGTTTCTTCAGATGCTGCACCGAGGAGGTGGTGAAAATAATTTCCAGTCCGGCCCCCAGCAGCAAACGGGTCGCCCGATAATAAAAATACAGCAGCAGATAGGTAACCAGCAGCGACAGCGCCTGCAAGTCGGTGGTGCCGAGCAGGGCACTTACCAGATGCAGGCTGAGAATCATGCCGATTGAGGGGATGAAAGGATTCAGGCGCGCGATCAAAATCGCCAGGCGGGTGCGCTGGCGCGGGTGGAGCATGGAATGCGCGAGCATTTGTCCGCGCAGGGAATCGAGGCGGCGGGTGCCGCCATGCAGCATGCGGTTGATCAGGAAAGGGGTAGCCACAATCAGCATCAGGACAAAGGCCTGGGTTAGCAGATCAAGCCAGCCATCCAGACCGGAACCCCCTTTCGCCCGTACCTCCAGCCATTTGCTCAGCACGCCCGCCTCGATCCGCAACGGCACCGCGCGAATCTCGCGCAGGGTGTCATTCAGATTTTCAGCATTCAAGCCGTGCGGGCGCTCGCAGCCGGCAGTTTCATCACACAACTGCATCAGCGCGGCACGCAGGGCGCCGGCATCGTTGAGCAGGCTGAAGTTGTCCGCTTTGAGATTGTCCAGTGCCCGCCGTTTGGCGGCGAGCAGGGTCAGACGCTGCTGCGATGAGCGGGTGTAGGCTGCCTCATAAGCGATAAAACGCTGTCGTTCGTCCTCGTCCCCGAAGCTGGCCTGCGTGCGCGGCGCGGGCAGAGTGAACGCGGAAATAAGCTCAATATCGGCGAATAGCTCCTGAATGCTATCGACTGCAGCCCGCCAAATCCGGCTGGCTGCGGCGTAATTTTCGCCGAGTTGGCGCGGCGCGGTTGCGCCGCTGTTTCGGGCAAGCGCATGCAGGCTTTCGCGCAGCGCTTCGAGTTTTTCGGTTTTGTGTTGGATTAAGTCCAGAAACTGCTGTTGTTCCCGCCCCATGTTGGCATCGTATTGCGCAATCTCGGCCAGCCCGGTGACCACCGCAGCAGGGGTTTCCGGGGCGGACTGGGCGGCGGACGACTTGGGCGCGGTCGGTGCTGCAGCCTCGTTTGCGCCGGCAGGCAGGGCAAACAGACACAGGCCGGCTATGGCCGCGCAGACAGACAGGTGGAACAGGGGTCTCATTTGATTTCGTGCGCGGAACCAGGCGGCGGGAATGAACCGGCTGCCAGTTGCAATTGTGGTGTGGCGACCTTGACCTTGCCGCCGGACTGTTCGAACGCATCCAGAATCGCGCTGAAAAGTTTGCTCTTGGTGGCGCGCCGAGTGCGGTAGTCGGTGAGGTAACGCAGGGTGAGTTCGGTCCAGTTGGCGTCGAAACTCAAGGTGACGACGATGTCCAGCGGTGTGTCTTCC
>PCWU01000108.1:0-1022 GCA_002787455.1 Gallionellaceae bacterium CG11_big_fil_rev_8_21_14_0_20_60_62
TGCAGCAGGTCCGACTTCAGGTCGGCGCGGCTGGCGACTTCAAGGATCTCGAACAGCACACCGAGCGCGGCATGGTGATCGGTTCGATCTGCCCGGGCGATGAAACGTTCGACGCGCGTGAACAAATCTTCCAGGCGCAACATGGTGCGCACGCGCTCGTTCAAAGGGAATTCGTAGCTGATCACTTTTGTCGGGCCGGTTTGGCGGTTGGTCGTGGTTGAAAGATGTAGGCAGTGCCGGATATCGTCAACCGCCTGTCAGGCCGCAAGCAGGCGCTGATGCAACTGGGCCACCTCGATTTTCAGCGCATCAAGATCGCCATCGTTGTGAACGATCTCGTCGGCCAGATGCAGGCGCATCGCGCGCGTCATTTGCTGCGCCATGATAGCGCGCACGGCAGTTTCGTCCAATCCGTTGCGCTGCATCGTGCGGCGGATTTGCCCGGTTTCTGGGCAATCGACCACGATCACACGCTGCAGCCAGTTGCGGTAGCGCATGCTTTCAAACAGCAGAGGCACGACGACCAGCGTGTACGGCGCTAGGCTGGGCATCAGTGCCCGGGTTTTAGTCTCCGCCAAAATCATCGGATGCAGAATGTTTTGCAGGCGCATTTTCGAGGCCGGGTCGCTGAACACCAGTTGGCGCATGCGGGCGCGGTCGAGCGCGCCTTCCGCCGTGATGTAATTGGCGCCAAATATTTCGCCGATCTCGGGAATCGCCAAACCGTCGCGCGCGGTCAGCTGGCGCGAAATTTCGTCGGTGTCGATAACGCGCGCGCCGAGTTCGACCAAAAGGCGCGCCACCTCGCTCTTGCCGCTGCCGATACCGCCGGTTAATCCGTAATAACGCATCATGGCGCGAGCAGCTGCAGATAAGACTGGGTGAGAGAGTGTCCCCAGAACAGGGCGATCAAGCCGCCGCCCGCCAGGTAGGGACCGAACGGGATTGGGATGTTGCGACCATGCCTGGTCGCCACGATCAGAATAATGCCGACTACCGCACCGACCAGCGAAGACAGCAGG
>PCWU01000108.1:1047-5502 GCA_002787455.1 Gallionellaceae bacterium CG11_big_fil_rev_8_21_14_0_20_60_62
CGCCGATGGCGGCGAGCAATTTGAAATCACCGAATCCCATGCCCTCTTTTCCGGTGAACAACTTGAACGCCCAATACACGCTCCACAGCACCAGATAACCGGCGACCGCGCCGACCACTGCGTTGGCCAGCGAAGTGAACGCGCCATTGAGATTCAGCAGCAGGCCGAGCCAAAGCAGAGGCAGGGTGATGCTGTCCGGCAGCAATTGCGTGTCGAAGTCGATGAAGGTGAGGGCGACCAATGCCCAGATGAAGAACAGCGCGGCAATGCCGGCGAGACCAAAACCAAAATGCCAGGCGGCGAAGGCGCTCAATCCGCCGCTCACTGCCTCGACGATCGGATAGCGCAGTGAAATAGGTGTCGCACATCCGGCGCAACGACCGCGCAGAAACAAATAGCTCAACAGCGGGATGTTTTCCAACGCAGAGATCGGGCGGTGACATTGCGGGCAGGCAGAGCGTGGCACCATCAGATTAAACGGTGTGTTTTCCGTTGCTGGCTGGGCGTTCAGTTCGGCGCACTGTGCCTGCCACTCGCGTTCCATCATTCGGGGCAGGCGGTAGATGACGACATTGAGGAAGCTGCCAACCAGCAGGCCGAGGAGGCCGGCCAGCGAAATAAAAAATGCAGGAGAGTGCTGTAACAGGGTGAGCATTAAATTTGATATAAAAAAGGGCGCGGCACCGCGCCGCGCCCGGGTGTGAAGAAAATCAAACCACTTGGCCCATCTTGAAGATCGGTAGGTACATGGCGATCACCATGCCTCCGATCAGGGTGCCCAGCACCACCATGATGAGCGGCTCCATCAGGCTGGATAGGGCTTCTACCGCATCGTCCACTTCGGCCTCGTAAAAATCGGCGACTTTGGACAGCATGCTGTCGATGGAGCCCGACTCTTCGCCGATGGCGACCATTTGCAATACCATGCCAGGGAACACGTTGGTGCTGACCATCGCGGCATTCAGGCTGTTGCCGGCCGCCACATCGCGCTGGATCTGTTTGGTGGCATCGGCGTACACCGCGTTGCCCGCCGCCCCGGCGACCGAATCGAAGGCTTCGATCAGCGGCACACCGGCGGCGAACATGGTGGAAAGGGTGCGCGTCCAGCGCGCGATGGTGGCTTTGCGCACCAGCGGTCCGAACACGGGAATCTTGAGCATCATCTGGTCCATCACGCGCTGCATTTTTTTGTTTCGCTTCCAGGTATAGAAAAAGCCGTAGATGGAGCCGCCGATGATGGCAAAGATCGCCCACCACCATTCGACAAAGAAGTCGGAGATTGCCATTACCACCAGAGTCGGCGCGGGCAGGTCGGCGCCGAAGCTGCTGAACAATTCCTTGAACGCCGGAATCACGAAGATCATGATGATCGCGGTGATGATAAACGCGACTGCAATGATGGAGATTGGATAAAACAGGGCGGACTTGATCTTGCTCTTGATCGCCTGAATTTTTTCCTTGTAGCTGGCGAGACGGTCGAGCAGGGTGTCGAGAATGCCGGCCGCTTCCCCGGCTCCGATCAGGTTGCAATACAGGTCGTCAAAATACAACGGGAATTTGCGGAACGCCTGTTCCAGGCTGCTGCCGGTTTCCACGTCGGTCTTGATCTCCATCAGCAGGTGCGCCACTGCGGGGTTGTCGTGACCTTTGCCGACGATGTCGAAGGCTTGCAACAGGGGGACGCCGGATTTGAGCATGGTGGCGAGTTGGCGGGTGAATAGCGCGATATCTTTTTCGCTGACCTTGCCGGCACCGGCGGTGTTCTTTTTGATTTTACTGACATTGATGCCCTGGCGGCGCAGATGCGCGGAAACACTGGCCTCGCCCGGCGCGCGCATCTCGCCCTTCACCGTCTTGCCGGATTTATCCTTCCCTTCCCAGCTATAGAGGATTTCCTTGACCTTGACGTTCTTTTCTCTAGCCATTGCGTTTCCTCGACTCAAATGCGCTGCGGATGCGGTTTGTTTCGCGTCGCCGCGTTACGCGCAAGCGGATAAATTATAAAGGCCTTTTGCATCATGCATTGCATTGTTTTGCATGTAAAGCGGTGCTGATTACTCGATTTTCCGAGTTGGCCGGGGCAGAAAAATGCGTGCGACTTTAACCGCGCGATCCTGTACCTGGATGATCTCGATCGGGTAATCGCCGATCTTCAGACTGGTGCCTGCTTCCGGAATATCCTGAAGGTGTTCCAGAATCAGGCCGTTGAGCGTCTTGGCCTCCCCCGGCGGCAGATGCAGTCCGAGTTTGCGGTTCAGCTCGCGCAGACTGCTGCTGCCTTCCAGCAACAGACTGCCGTCATCCTGCCGCAGAAACTTGCCTGTTTGTGCGGGCGACTGGGTGGTGAACTCACCGACAATCTCCTCCAGAATATTCTCCAGTGTCACCAGTCCCAGCAGCTCGCCATACTCGTCCACCACCAGCCCGAGGCGCGTCCGCCGTTCCTGAAACTGTTGCAGTTGCTTCAGCAACGGTGTGTCGGAAGGAATGAAATACGGATCGTGCAGCACCTCGCGCAACTGTTCCGGGTCCAGTGTTTCTTCCTGCAGGAGCGGCAACACGCGTTTCAGGTGCAGGATGCCGATGATGTTGTCCGGCGTGTCTTGAAACACCGGGAGCAGGGTGTGGTGACAGGTGATGAGTTGCCGCCGCAATTCGGCCGGCTCGGTGCCGATGTCGAGCGCCTCGATCTGGTTGCGCGGGATCATCACATCGTTGACGGTGATGCGCTCCAGATCGACCAGGTTCAGCAGCATCTTCTGATGTTTGCGCGGCAGGAAATGCTCGGCATCGAGCACCAGTCCGCGCAGCTCCTCCAAGGTCATTTTTTGTTTGCTTTGGTCGGTCTGGATGCGGATGCGGAATAACCACAGCAGTCCCTTGACCAAGGCCGTCGCCACGGAGACAACCGGATGAAACAGAGTAATCAGCGGGGTCAGCACATAGCTGGCGGGCAGGGCGATGCGCTCGGGGAAGCTGGCCGCAATAATCTTGGGCATGATTTCGCTGAACACCACCAGCGCGAAAGTCAGCGCCAGGGTGCCGAACAGAATGGCCAGATCATCCTGCCCGAACAGGCGCAGGATGATGATATTGGTCACGGCGGCGGCGGCGACGTTGAGCAGGGTGTTGCCGAGCAGGATGGAGCCGAGCAGTTTATCCACCTTGCCGAGCAGGGCAGCGGTCAGACGGGCGCCGCGGTTGCCTTTGCGCACCAGGCTGTTGAGGCGGGCGCGGTTGATCGCCATCATGCCGGTTTCGGAGCCGGAGAAGAACGCGCTGCAGATCAGCAGTACGCACAGGATGGCAAACAGTGTGCCAAGGGAAATGTCATCCAAAATGAACAGCCTTGAAGAAAACGATGTTTCGAGTATCGGGGAGCGGGTCGGGTGGTGTCAATTACCAGTCCTTGAAGGTCAGGCCCAAACTTAAAGTGGTTTGCTTGTGGTTATAGTCGATCAGACTGTGGCCATAGCCGGTGGCAAGCTGCATGCTTAAGCGCGCCAGATGCCAGAAACGGACGGGAGTTGACCAGTCCAGCTGCACGAAGCCGCGCGGCTGACCGACAGACAGGTTGCTGCGCGCAAGCAGGATGACCTCGTCATCCTGGTCCGGCGACCAATGCATTTCCATTTCGGCCCGCCCCCAAAATTGTTGGATATCCGGGTTGTCGTCGTTACCGGCCGACTCGGGGACGCGCCACCAGCTGCGCGCCAGCAAATAATGGCTGCCCCACTCCCAGCCGCTTTGCAAATACACGCGGTTCCAGCTGCGCGAGAACGGATTGTCGCGCCCGTTGGACTGGTGCGACAGGCCGATATTCAGCAGTTTCCACCCTTGCGCTTGGCCGGTGCCCAAAGTGCCGATAATCTCGGGTTCGTAATTAGTCTCGCGGAACGGCGAAGACTGCGAGCTGTTAAACAATTGCCAGTAGGATTGCTGGGTAAAGCCGCCCCAGATTCTAAAATTGCGAAACCACAGCAGATCCATCTCGCGAAAATTGCCGATTTCCGATTTTGCGCTGAACTGAAATTTCAATTCATTCGGCTGGTAGGTGAACGGCGCAGTTGCGGCATTTTGTTTGGCCGGTGAAGCGGTTTGGTTATTGATGCGCGAGGTGTGCTGCACCAGCAAGCGGTTGGCGCGGTAAGGCTCCAGCCGCCGGATTCCCTCCGCATCCGGGTTGCCGCGCCCGTCCAGATCCCACGCCCGGGTCAGCGCCGAACGGTCGGCATAATGCTGGCCGGTGAGTTTGTCGTAACAGGCCAGCCGTTCCGCATCGTTGGGTTTCTCGGCGCAGGCTTTCCAGTTGGGTTTGACGGCTTGGGCGGATACGGCGGCGCAGGCGCACAACAGGAAGAGGGCGGCGCGCTTCATGCTGCGGGTTTCCCTTGCGCGCGGCGCATCAGCCAGACCCCTGCCAGCACCATCGGCAGGCTCAACCACTGCCCCATG
>PCWU01000013.1:0-529 GCA_002787455.1 Gallionellaceae bacterium CG11_big_fil_rev_8_21_14_0_20_60_62
GCCATGACTTCCCACGCCACCATGAACAGATAGGCATCGTCCGCCAGCATCACCAGCGCCATGCCGGCCAGAAACAGGTGATATTCGAGGCACAGCAAACGCAGCGTCTTGACGTCCAGATGGCGGAAATAGCCACTGCCGAACAGGGATACGCCAGCCGAAGCCGCACCCAGCAGAATCAGGAAAAAGGCGGAAAGCGCATCGAGGCGGAGATGGAACGGCAGGTCGGGCAACCCCAGGGGCAGCACCAGCGTTTGCGGGGTGGCGGACAGCGCAACCAGCCCGGCAGCGGCCAAAAACAGGGAAGCGAGAGCGCCCAGCGGGAAAATCCAGCGCGTCGCATCCTTCACCCACAAGCCAGCCACAGCCAGCACGACCCACAACAGGATCACGCTATTTGCCACGTCAAGCGATGAGATACTTGCTGCCGCCACCGGTGTTGCTTGTACACCCCGCAAAATCTGGTTGAATTCAGGAAGGGCGCGATTCTACTCCCCCCGCCGCGCCCTATTCAATGTTCATCCCTGTT
>PCWU01000013.1:553-4914 GCA_002787455.1 Gallionellaceae bacterium CG11_big_fil_rev_8_21_14_0_20_60_62
CCACAATGAAACAGAATTCCTGCCCGATAGTTGGCGAAGTTGCGAAATCCTCTGGCGTTAGCTTTGATGATTTGAATCGCGCTATTAAACCCTTCGGCTCAAGCATTGTTGATTCCCTGTTGACTGTCTACTGACGGCGAGGCGAGAATCGTGGACAAGTTCAGCAAGAATGGGGCAGGGCCAGGCAGCTGCGTGGAGGACGGACTGACTAGCTTAAACTAGACGCATTTCTGTCTGGACGACGGGGTACACCGTAATAAATATTCATCTAATCAAGTACCTGATTGAGATAATATTCCGAGTAATGTTCAAGTGACTCCATCTTCGTTTGAATTTCACCACCTAGCGGCAGTTCATCAACCCGCTGCTCACGATCAATAGAAACCATTCGGTTGGCTTTTAAAAAAAACTCCTGCCTGTATTCAACAAATTCATCTTGAGTCGAATTCTTATAATCGTTGAAAGCTTTTTTTTCCCGATTTAGCGACTTAATACCTTCTTCTCTAAATGCTTTAAATTCATTTAGTTCGATAGTCCGATGTATTTCGAACTTTTTCATTTCGCTTAGTACTTTAACAGTCCCCTTTCTCATCCCAATACCAATTTTTTCATTCATATCAAAAACCAGAAAGCGCGTGCCTCGAATACCAAGCGATGCTGATTTGGTTCTGACCTCAACTAAGCGACTTTGATTTTTTATGGTATTAATCGCATAATAAATAACCCCGGTCAAATGGCGAAAAAAACTGGCATGATTTTGTGAATTTCCAATTTCAACACTGCTATTTTTTTCCAGCACAATATAGCCGACGTTAGCTATACGAACGACAGCCCGGCCATTCCCGCTGGCAACCAAGATATTTTTGCCGGACAAAATTCCTGAAGATGGCGTACTCGGCCCATTGCCACTTCTTTCCGCACGGATTGACAATTGACCTTCGTTTTTAACTACCTCGACTGCGGCCGCAGCTAAAGCGTTGCTTGCCAAAAACAAGCAACACAAAAATATCAAGGGGGTAGGATTAAATTTACGCACAGCTACCTTTCCATTTCTTTTGAAAGGTCTACTTGTGCTTTTTCAGATCGATCCTGTTGTGACGTTGCCGAGTTTGTCGGTTGAGCATCTAAGTGAGTAGCACACCCACCAAGCATCATTACCAAAGCAAGAATTAATTGCCTCATATTTATCTCCAAAACATAGAAAACCGGCAATGACCAGATAGATTAGTCGTAAATAAAAAACCTATGCCCTTTAATAAAGACATAGGTTTTGTAGCTTGATCATGGCAGTTTATGCTAATTTAAGGCGTCAATCTTTTGCTTGGCAATTTCAGCAGCCAACTCATCCTGCGCCTTGCTTGCCTGAAATTTTTGCCATAAGGCCCGGTCATTATTCATACTGGTTTTAACGGCGACTTCTGTAATTTTTTCGACCCCAGCAGCATCAACACCAACCAGAACATAAACAGCACCATCTGGGCCCTGAGCACTTCTGAGTAGCTTGCTACCAACCAAAGTTTCATTACTGACTTGCTTGGTAACGGAGGTGTAAACCTGATCCACTGATTCTGACTTTCCTGCGCCAGTAGCTTCTGCATACTGCTTGATCATGTTTTTCACCTGCACTTTCATTTGCTGTGCAAGCTTGACTCGTGCCGATGTAGTGGCTTGAGTTTTCATAAAATCAATTCCAGCCGCAGATTGCGGATAGCTACCTACTGCGCCGACTACCATTTTTTCAACCGGTACATCGCACACCCACAAAGGTGCCGCTTTTTCAGAGTTTGGAAAAACACATTCTGCCACCTGCGCTGGCTGCTCTTTGGTCGGGGCAGAACCGCATGCCGCAAGACCCAATGAAACAGCCAGAACCAATGCCATTCTAGACACTTTTGACATACACATCTCCAAAATTAATTTAAAATAACAGAGGCCACGCGGACAAAAAGGGGCCCATCTCATTAGTGGGCAATTTTATTTATCATGTCACTAAATGATTCTTCGTACTCAACCATTACCACGTCTCCGAGCTTGATTCTTTCAGCAAAGGTGGGATCCTCCACAAACACAAAGGAATATTTATCGCCGATTTGATCGGTAAATAATCCCTCTGCAACCTTAACACGCTCAATCTGCTTCTTTCCGGTCAGTGGGTTAATTTCATTTGTTACGCGCATCACCCTCACTTTAGCATCCTTCTCCGCACCCGAAAATTTCCCAATGGTCACCTTAAAAATATTTTTATCTTCGAAAGAAAGTCGCTCAAGCACATACCCCACTGAAGCGAATTGATTTTTTAGGTCTTGTTTTAATTTCCTCACCGCCAACTCGGCAGCTGCCGCAATAATGCCGCGTGCCTCTGCATTACTGACGTCACGACAACCTCTCCAATACTCAGAATCTGCCGTGGAACTAACAACGGCTTCGCTTTCGAATGTATTTATGACATTCATAGACGGCAATTCAGAAACCTTTATTGAGAAGGCAATCTTTCCATTCGTCGTGCAGTGCGCCGCGACTGAATGCCACCTTCCTTTTTTATCTTGCCCGCTTGATGCTTCCGTAAAAGATTTGCCCGCTCCTGCTGAGGTGATCTTTCCTGTAATCGCAAAATCTGCGATTCTTTGCCCTTTATACCCAGTCCGCCCTTTTGCTTGAGCCAGCTCAATCTCCTTTCCCAGTCTGCCTGCCAATTCTCTATCCACAACCTCAACGTTCTTTGTTGAGTTAAGCTCATTGGAAATGGCGTCCGCAACCAGCTCACCAGCAGCGCTCCCTTTATTGTCTATTAACTCCAACACCACAACTTTTGCTTTCTCTCCTGCTAAAGCATCTTTTGACGGCAATATTTCAGCAGCGTGGAGTGGCACTTTTTGATAAGTGTTCATATCTTTAATCGTTGTTGATGCACATCCTCCAAGAACCAGCGCCAACAACATCGAGCCAATTATGACGAAGCTTTGCTTCATTTTTTTCCCCTTTAAAAAAACACCAGAATTATGCAACACGTTTTATTAATTTACACTTCGCATTCCCACCACAGACAGAACACCCTCATCCTCCCACCTTTGGCGCAAGAGCTGTAATGCATCCCTTAAAGAATTTTCGTAGCCATTTAACGAGCTCCCTGCCACCACATACTCTTGCGTTTTAATCTTACGTCCCAATTTGTCGTCAACCTGAATAGTTACGCGCAACTGAGTCATGTAATCGCCAAAGATTCTCTTGTTATCCGCAGACCCATTGATTCTAATGGTTGCATCGGCCTGATCGGCCTGCTTTAAAAGTAAAAGTCCATGTTCGCCCAACATACTAACAAGCAAATCCGAAATCAATTTCATTTCCGCCGTTGCATTCACTCTAAAACCCAGTCGGTACGGCATTTCTTCAGCGCGTGACTGGTATTCCCTGTACTTTATCAAGTAGCTGTTGCTATCAAATGAAGGGGATGCGGCCTGTAATAAATAAACCAGTGATGTTGCCTCGGAAACATCGGGCCGCGTACTAATCAGCGCGAAATATAGCTGCAGTTTTGAATCTCTGCTTGCGAGCTTAATTTTGCTGGCTATTTTTTCATCGATAGATGCCAATCTTTCTAACGTGTCTTTTACGAATAAGGTTCTGGACATCCGAACCTTAACGTAAAAAACTTTGCCTTGCTGATCCGACCTCTCTGTTTCAAAGCCCGACAATTTAGTGTCAAATGTTTTAGTTATAATTTCTTCGCTAAATGTACTGCTCACAGCGCCCTGATGAACTGAAGTGTTTGCGAATACACTACTACTTACTACAGTTGCCAATTTCCCACTAATGTTTTTTAGCGCTGCCTGTTCGGCCTTGGCCAGAGAAATTCCGCTGCCAATTCCATAAATAAACTTCGCATCATCCTTGGTTGGATTGGCAACCCATTCAGGCACCTCAGTCTTGGCCGTCCAGCCAAATCCAAAATCGAACCCGCGCGCCGTATAAGGGGCAAGCCCTAGGATTATTAATAAGCCTAATTTGAACAAAATTTACGCCTAATATATTTTTCTAAATATGCCAGAATCAACGGCTAACAAACGATACTTATTTGTTTTTTGCTGCGTGCCATCCAATCAATTTTGAAAAACCAAAAGTTACTTCTTGCTTGGCATCTTCTTTGCACAAGGGGCACAAATACGGATTTTAGGCCTTGAGCAGAATACTTTATTTTTATCCTCAAATCAAAATTTAAAAATCGAATTTTCAATATTCTACAGTGCGTTACTTTGGCTTTTTTACTTTTAAACAAATGGCGGTGCAGGACGGGCGCAAATTGCCCGTGTCTATAACCAATATATCACCCGCACGTTGCGCGCGTCGCACAGCGCGCGCAGCCC
>PCWU01000013.1:4975-7487 GCA_002787455.1 Gallionellaceae bacterium CG11_big_fil_rev_8_21_14_0_20_60_62
CGGACATTCGCCGCCGCGATAGGGTTTGAGCAATTCGGCCAACTGCGCCACGCGCACCTTGTGATCGAGGCCGCAGTCGATGTCGAGGCGCCGGGCGAAAACGGCGCGTGCCGAGGCGAAATCGAACAGCGCCTCGGCGGTGACGCGCATGCCGCCGGAATAGTCGTCAAGACTGGCGCGGCCGCGCGCCACCACCAGCTGATCATCGCGCAGCCAGGCGCGGTTCGGCTCGTACAGGTCGTTGAACACGGTCATCTCGATCTGCGCGCTGCCGTCGTCCAGGGTCACCACCGCCATCTTGCCGCGCCGGGTTTGCAAAATACGCACGCTGTTAACGATGCCCGCCAGCACCAGCTCTTTCTCCTGCCGCCGCGATTTGCCATTGGCGGGGGGCAGCATCTCGGGCGTCACGTCGGACAGGCGCAGGCTGACGAAACGCGACAGCTCTGCCGCGAATTCCTGGTACGGATGGCCGGACAGGTAAAAGCCCAGCGCGGTTTTTTCCTGCTGCAACTGTTCGCGCATTTTCCAGCGCGGCACATCGGCCATCAGCACCGGCATTGCCTCATCGTCCCCGAATAGGCTGACCTGGTTGGCGGCGCGCGCCTGCTGCTCCGCGCTACCCAGTGCCGCATCGATCGAGGCCAGCAACTGGTAACGGTGGTCGTTGATGCGATCGAATGCGCCGGCCCGGATCAGCGCTTCCACCGCGCGCCGGTTGACGATGCGGTTATCCACCCGGTGGCAGAAATCGAACAGATCCTTGAACGGGCCGCTCTGCCGCGCCGCCACAATATTTTCCACCGCCGCCTCGCCGGTGCCTTTCACCGCACCCAGCCCGTAGGCGATGGTCTTTTCGTCCACCGGCGTGAAGCGATAGAACGAGCGGTTGATGTCGGGCGGCAGGATGGTTATCCCCTGCTGCAAAGTGTCCTGATAGAAGAAGCTGACCTTGTCGGTGTTGACCATTTCCGAGGTCAGGGTGGAGGCCATGAAGGCGGCGGGATAGTGGCACTTGAGATACGCGGTCTGGTAGGCCACCAGCGAATAGGCGGCAGCGTGCGACTTGTTGAAGCCATAGCCGGCGAACTTCTCCATGGTGTCGAAGATTTCGTTCGCCTTTTTCTCGTCGATATTGTTTTGCGCCGCGCCCGCCACAAAGATGCTGCGCTGCTGCGCCATCTCCTCGGCCTTCTTCTTGCCCATTGCGCGACGCAGCATGTCCGCGCCGCCCAGCGTATAGCCCGCCACCACCTGCGCCGCCTGCATCACCTGTTCCTGATAGACCATGATGCCGTAGGTCGAACCCACCACCTTTTCCAGACAGGGATGGGGAATGATGACTTGTTCCTTGCCGTGCTTGCGGTTGATGTAGTCGGGGATGAAATCCATCGGCCCCGGACGGTACAGCGCGTTCAACGCGATCAGGTCTTCCAGGCAATCCGGCTTCGCCTTCACCAGCGTGTCCTTCATCCCGCGCGATTCAAACTGGAACACTGCGGTGGTGTTGGCGATTTTGAAGATGCGGTCGTAGGTTTTCTTGTCGTCGAGCGGGATCGTGTCAATATTGAAAGCATCCCCGAGTGCCAGCGAGGGACTATCGCCCCCTTTCCCACCGGGGGAGGGTTGGGGAGAGGAAACACTCGTTGAGTCCGGCTTCGCGTCTTTCAGCGCATTGATATACCGCACCGCCCAGTCAATGATCGTCAGCGTGCGCAGCCCCAGAAAGTCGAACTTCACCAGGCCGACCGCCTCCACGTCGTCCTTGTCGTACTGGCTCACCGTGCTCTCGCTGCCTTCGGCGCAATACAGCGGGCAAAAATCCGTCAGTTTGCCCGGCGCGATGACCACGCCGCCGGCGTGCATCCCGACGTTGCGGGTCAAGTCTTCCAGTCGTTCGCCCAGCTCCAGCAGCTCTTCCACGCCTTCTTCGCTGGCGATAATGGCGTTAAATTCCGGCTCCATCTCGCGCGCCTTGCGCAGCGACACCGGCTTCACCCCTTCCAGCGGCACCAGCTTGGACAGGCGGTCGCACAACATATAGGGGAAATCCAGCACCCGCCCGACATCGCGAATCACCGCCTTGGAGGCCATGGTGCCAAACGTGGCGATCTGCGACACGCAGTGCGCGCCGTAGCGGTGGCGCACATATTCGATCACCCGCTCGCGCCCGTCCTGGCAGAAGTCCACGTCGAAGTCGGGCATCGAGACGCGCTCGGGATTGAGGAAACGTTCGAACAGCAAGTCGTAGCGCAAGGGATCAAGGTCGGTGATGCCAAGCGAATACGCCACCAGGGAACCGGCGCCCGAGCCGCGCCCCGGCCCGACCGGCACGCCGTTGGGAAATTTTTCGTCGCGGAAAGATTTGGCCCAGCGGATGAAATCCGCCACGATGAGAAAGTAACCGGGGAAGCCCATCTGGATGATGGTGTCGATCTCGAAATCCAGCCGCGCCTGATATTCCGGCATCTTGCCGGCGCGCAACGCTTCGTCCGGATACAACTGCTGCATG
>PCWU01000013.1:7498-8877 GCA_002787455.1 Gallionellaceae bacterium CG11_big_fil_rev_8_21_14_0_20_60_62
CGGCCGCCCCAGTTTGAGTGTGACGTTGCAGCGCTTGGCGATCTCCACCGAATTTTGCAGCGCCTGCGGCAAATCGGCGAACAGTTCCGCCATCTCCGCCTGGGTGGTGAAATACTGTTGCGCGGTGAAGGCGCGCTGGCGGCGCTTGTCGTTCAGCACATAACCTTCGGCGATGCACACGCGCGCCTCGTGCGCCTTGAAATCGTCCAGCCGCATGAACTGCACCGGATGGGTGGCCACCACCGGCAAATCCAGCCGGTTTGCCAGCTGCACCGTGTCGCGCAAAAGCGCATCCTCATGCGGCGCACCGCAGCGCTGCACCTCAAGATAGAACCGGCCGGCAAACAGCCCCGCATAGTCCTGTGCGATGACTTGTGCGGCCTGCGCATTGCCGTTGCGCAAGCTCACCCCGATCTCGCCCAGTTGCGCGCCGGAAAGGGCAATCAACCCGTCCGTTCCCTCATGCAACCATTGTTTGCGGATCTCCGGGCGGCCGCGATACTGGTTCTCCAGATAAGCGCGGGTAAGCAATTCGCACAAGCGCAGATAACCCGCGTTGGTTTGGCACAGCAGCAGCAGGCGGAACGGCTGGTCGCGTGCGGCATCGTTGCTGACAAACACATCGCAGCCGAGCACCGGCTTGATCCCCGCCCCGCGCGCCTTCTTGTAAAACTTGACCAGGCCAAAGATATTCGACAGATCGGTCAGCGCCAGCGCCGGCATGGCGTCCGCCCCGGCGGCGGTGACCGCCTCGTCCGGACGCACGATGCCATCGGCGATGGAATACTCGCTGTGCAAACGAAGATGAACGAAAGAGGGGTGGAGCATGGTCGGCGGCAGTCAATTCAGGCTCGGATTTTAACACTGCGCCAACCTACTTCCCGGAAGAAATCAGCACCGCCCGGAACCGCGCGGCTATTGGCCTGCTGCTTAGCCGCGTTCGCAGAACACCCGAGTCACCGCAACCACCAGGATGGGGATGTCATGCCGATAAAGATAGGGAAAGGCGTTGTGCAACGCCACATGCAACATCGAGCTGGAGTGTATGCCGCCCATCACGTCCGGCGCTTCCGGTAACGGGAAAGCCGCGTGGCAAGCGGGGTCGAACAGATCGCGCAGATGCAGATGTTTGCGGCGCTCATCCGCAACCCCGCGAGTCGCGGATTCCGTGTCGCCCAATTTTTCCCCTGGTTTCCATTTTCCGGCTACCTGCGCTCGGGCAACCGTCGTTTGCGGTCCCGATTGGTCGAAGTTGAATGCTACGACTTGCGTGCCTTATCTCGAGTCGTCGAACAGCATCTCCAGCCTCATGCTGAGCGCAAAATTATTCTGGTATTGCCGGTCTCTGGGGAAATGCAGCTGCGGAATGATCTCGAAGT
>PCWU01000013.1:8886-9477 GCA_002787455.1 Gallionellaceae bacterium CG11_big_fil_rev_8_21_14_0_20_60_62
AGTACAGCCATTTCTGGTGCATGCGGTAGCGGTAATCCACCAGCAGGGCGTAGTCCGTCACCAGGTACTGCGGCTTGCTGACCCCGAAGGCGCTTGCCTGATACAACAGGACGCTGCGGTCGTTCAGCGTATGGAAGAGCGACATATCCTGACGCAGATCGAAGGTGTGCTTGTCCTTGAGCCAGGTGACCACCGTGGAAGCACGGAACAGCGCGTCCTCACTCCAGATGCGTTCCAGATCGAGCGCGCTGGTCTCGCCCACCCCCAGCGTGTTGAACCAGTACACCGACTGCGCGGCCGTCAGCCGCCAGTCTGCCAGCGGCACCGAATAACTGCCCGAGCTGCGCACAAAAGGCTTCGGCGGCAAGGGGAACTTGATGCCCAGGTCGGTGCGGAAGCGCCAGGCACTTTCTTCCACGATGGCGATACGCGCGGCCAGCGCGAGACTCTTGGGGGTCGTGACCGTCTTGCGCAACACCACCGGGGCGTTCTTTTGCGCCTTGACAACGTTTTGCTCTGGATCCGTCTCGATCAGCAGGCGCAAGCGCCCTTCGGTCACCGGCAATCGCAGATTCGCCCGCGCCGCCAGCT
>PCWU01000087.1 GCA_002787455.1 Gallionellaceae bacterium CG11_big_fil_rev_8_21_14_0_20_60_62
CGGCACGCTTGGCTTTGGTTTCGCTCATGCTCATCGGCAGCCCGGTGCAGGCCTTCGATCTGGGCGGTTTGCAGGACAAACTCGGCACGCTCGCGCAGCCTGCGCCAAGCACTGCGGCGGCGGCACCTGCCGCAACAAACGCTTCCGCGCTGGCCAAATTCAGCAATGCGGACCAAGTGGGCAGCCTGAAACAGGCGCTGGCCCAGGGAGCCGAAACGGCGGTGGCAGGTCTGGCCAAAAAAGACGGCTTCCTCGGCAACAACAAAGTGCGCATTCCGCTGCCGAAAAATCTGCAAAAAGCCGCCGCCATGATGCGCAAATTCGGCATGGGCAGTTATGCCGACGACTTGCAAACCTCGATGAATCGCGCGGCCGAAGCCGCCGTGCCGGAAGCCAAAACACTGCTGCTTGGCGCGGTGAAAAAAATGACGGTGGAAGATGCGAAGGCGATTTTCACCGGCAGCGATGATGCGGCCACACGCTATTTCCGCAAAAATACCGAAACGGCTTTGGCAGGCAAATTCAAACCCATCGTCGGCGCATCGATGAAGAAAGTGAAGCTGGCCAAAACCTACGACCAGTTTGCCGGCAAGGGCGCGCAATTCGGTCTGGTCAAGGAGCAAGATGCAAAACTCAACGACTTCATCACGAACAAAGCACTCGACGGGCTTTTCCTGATGATGGCCGAGCAGGAAAAGGCCATTCGCGCCGACCCGCTCAAGGCGAGCGGCAATCTTGCCAAGAAGATTTTCTCGGCGATCAAGTTGTAATAACCCAGTCATTCCCGGGCAGGCATGGCGGGCTGAAGCCCGACCTACAGATTCCCGCCTGCGCCGAATGACGACTCAATGTGACCGAAACCGCCAGCCTGCTTTCCCTGTTCACCGGCAGCTTCCTCGCCGCCACCCTGTTGCCCGGCGGCTCGGAAGCGGTGCTGTTCCTCGTATTGAAATCCCATCCGGAATCATTCTGGCCGGCACTGGCCGTCGCCACCCTCGGCAATACGCTGGGCGGCATGGTGAGTTTCGCTATGGGCTGGCTGTTGCCGCAGTTTCAACGCGGTGGTGCGGGAGGAACTGCGTCTGACCCGCTGACGCGGACAGACAGGGTTGCGGATGAAGCTGCGCGAGACAGGACGCAGCAGCTCAGGCAGGTGGAAAAACTGCGGCGCTACGGAACGCCAGCCTTGCTGTTCGCCTGGGCGCCGCTGGTCGGCGATGCGTTGTGCCTCGCCGCCGGCTGGCTGCGCCTGAATCCGTGGCAGGCGGCACTGTTCATGGCGCTCGGCAAGGGCGCGCGTTATCTCGTGATCGCGTGGGCGGTGTAATTCACTTTTTCAACTTCTGACTGATCTGCTCCAGCGTGGCCCGCGCGATTTCCTTCAGTGGCCCGCCCAGATCGACTGCGCGCTGCGCGTAGCCCAGCGCCTCCTGATTGCGCCCGAGATCGGACAAGGTTTGCGCCAGATTATTCAGTGCCGCCACGGAATCCGGATGTGCTTCCACCGCGCCTCTGAAATCCGCCTCCGCATTCGTCAAGTCCTTCATCCGATAGGCCGTATTGCCCGCGCCAAGCCGGGCCGCCAGGCTATGCGGCCAGCGCTGGACGGCGGCGAGATAAGCACTGCGCGCCTGTTCGGGGCGTCCGCTTTTTTCCAGCGCATTCACGGCAGCCACGAAGCGCAGTTCATCGGCGGTGCGCGGCAGCTTGCCGGGCGGCACGGCCAACATTGCCCAATAGCCGCTGCGCGCCCAAGTGCGCTCAAAGGTCGTCATCGGCAGCACTTGGCGCTGCTCGCGCCCGGAGCGCAGGATAACCTCCCGGCGCTCCAGGTCGTAGCCGATCACCACCGCGTAGTGCCAGACCTGATACCAGCTCAATCCCAGATTCTGCAACACGATCACCGGCGTGCCGTCGGCCACTTCGGCCAGCAGATCGGCCAGCTCCGGGGCCAGTTGGTAGGCGACGACGCCGTGGCGCCGCGCCGCCGCCAGCATTTCCACCTGCAGGCTGCCCTGGCGTTGCGGCAGATACACTTCGGGCTTCAATACCTCAGGATCACTTGCCACGCCGGCCGAACCCAGCGCCATCGCCAGCGCCGCCGGGCCGCATTGATAATCTTCCTGGGGGAAAAAACGGGTATCGCCGAGTTCGGTCCGGGGCGCCAATTGCGGCGGCGGTGCATCCAGCACGGCGCGGGTTTGCAGTGTGCCGCCGCAACCGCCGATCAGTAAAAGAACAGCGCCCGCCGACAGGCGGGCGGCGAGGCCAAACATGATCGGTTACTGGACAGGGCGGGTGAACGGGAAAATTTTGGTGAACCCCAGAATATCGGTCACCAGCAACACGATGAACACCGCAAACAAAATACCAAGAACCCCTGCGCCTGCCGGCAACTGATCCATTTTTTCTGAAACCTGGAGAACCTCATCGTCGGTCAGCGCGTTGACACGGGCCTTGGCCTGTTCGGCAGTCACGCCGCGCGCCACCATCTGTGCACGCACATCGTCGCGATCGACCAGCGCCAGAATGCGGGCGCGCCCCTGCTCTGCCAGAGCGTGATTCACCGCCTGACCGGTTTCCACCATCCCGGCAGAAGCCGTCAGCGGCATGCCCATGCTCAGCATGAGCACCATCATCACACGACTGGTCCAACGTATAAAACCTGAATTTTGCTGCATCATCTCGCCTCCTCCTGCATGGGTTGCACGGAAATTTCCTGCTGGTTCACTATGTGCTTATCGGCGGCAAAACACCAGTTGTTCTTCTCTGGTGCAGTTGCCGCAGCAAAAAGCCGATTGGGTCAAATTTCCACACTAAGCAAGCTGAACCTGAAATCTTGCGGATCGCGCCCGTCCAGCCGTTCCCCGCCAATCTCGGCGTAGGGATACATCAGATAGGGCAACGGCTGGCTGGCGGGGGGGCTGAGTTCGAAATCGCGGGCGCTGTTAAAGGCGACCCAGTTCATTTCCCAGTAACCGAACAGCCGCTCGCGCAGCGCGACGATCTTCGTGTCGGTGAGCGGCAGTTTCGCTTCCAGCACTGCCTTGCGCACGTCGGCCGGATCGACCGCCACCCAGCCGTGGCGCGGCGAGAAATATTCCGCGCGGCAATGCTGCGCCTTGGAGATATCGCCCGCCTTGCCCAGACTTTTGAACTGCGCGGATTCCGCCACCCGCACCCCGTACATCTCGCGCGCGGGAATACCCGCCGCCCGCGCCAGCCCGACGAACAACGAATTGATGTCCGCGCATTTGCCGCCCAGGTTGCCGGTTTCCAGCATGGATTTGATGTTGCCCAGGCCGCAGCCACGGGTGGTCGGCTCGCGGAACGTGTTGTCCACCACCCATTCATAAATGGCGCGAGCCTTGGCGTCGGGAGACGACGCGCCGGCGACGATCTGTTTGCTGGTTGCGGCCACGATGCCGTCCACCGGCATGTGTTTGGTCGGTTGCAGATAGAAAGCGGCTTCGTCCGCATCCTTGAGTGTACGACCGGCTGCAGCCCGGTTGCGGTCGCGTGTCGCCACCCGCGTGGTGACCGCAATGCGCTGCTCCGCACCCTCCGTCTGCGCGGTGAAAATGGGCGCCTGATAGACCTCGTCCCAATACAGCGCGGCTTCGGCCTTCCCCGTCTGCCAGCGGGTAGAGATCACTTTCTGGTAGTCGCCCGCATTGCCCGGCAAAGGCAGCCAGATGCGCCCCGCCGCATCGTGCGCCGCCAGATCGACCGTGTAGGTCAGATCAAAAGTGCGCCAGCCCGCATCCGGCTGCGTGCCGAACGCGAAGGCGCGGGGGGCGGCGGCAAGCAGGGAAGCGGATGCAGCAAGCTGAATAAATTCGCGGCGTTTCATGTGAGTTGCTCCTCGGATAGGGAATGGGACAGGATCAATTCCGGCGGCGATTGTAACTTGTCAGAACCGGTCACTCTTGACCGGAGCATCGTCGTCGCAAAGGAATTAACAGGCAATCGGGGTTGCCGAATCAAGGGCGGGTGGGCACGCCTGGCGCATCGAGGCTTGGCGCTGCGATACAAAATTCAGCCAGCTGCCCCAGCAATCGGGGCAGCATGCGGTTGGCGGCGGCGACCCCGCCGTAGGCATCTTCGCTGGCGGCGTTTTCGGTTTCGTCAAATTGCCGTTCGGCCAGCACCCGTTTGCCGCGCACGTCGATCAGTTGCGCCCGCAGGGTGAGCCGCACGCGGCTGGGTTTGCGGGTGAAATCCTGGTGCAGCCGGACCACTTCGGTATCAAGCCGGAGGTCGGCGGGAATCGCTGCCGGGGTCTGCACCACGCTGCGGAAGCTTTGCGTTCGCGCGATGGCCTGGGCGACGAGCGGGGCGAGCATCCGCGCCGGCGTATCCGCCCAGCGGCTGGTGACAAAATAATTCAGCTCGTGCGGCTGTTGCAGATAGGCCATTTGCGGCGTGTCGAACCCTGGCCGCGCGCGCGGCATGCCAATCTGCAGCACCAAGTCGTGCCGGGTTTGGGGCGCGGCGGAAAGCGGC
>PCWU01000101.1 GCA_002787455.1 Gallionellaceae bacterium CG11_big_fil_rev_8_21_14_0_20_60_62
ACAAAAACCAAGGGCGCATTCTAGCACAGAGCAGCCCTGACACGGTGCGGCGGAGCCGGCGGTGCGGGAAGGGCTGCAAGCGATCGCTCCCGCAATCGGCTGCTTGCGCAGTAACGTGTCGCGACCGCAGCCCTGACACGGTGCGGCGGAGCCGGCGGTGCGGGAAGGGCTGCAAGCGATCGCTCCCGCAATCGGCTGCTTGCGCAGCAACGCCACACCGCATCAGGGGTGGGCGGCCATTCCTGCAACCGGGGCAACCTCCTCAACCGCCAACCGCCACAGCGAAGTCATCTCTGCCGCGCGCGCCGCATGGAGCGCATCGCGGGTATCCGCAACGCGCGGATGATCCGGTTTTACATCCAGCCTGCCCAGCACCTTCAACCCCGCCGCATCAATGGCCGCCAATAATTCGTCACGCGTGCGCAAACCCAGATGTTCGGCCAGATCGGAGAGGATCAGCCAGCCTTCTCCGCCCACCGCCAGATGTGCCGCCAGCCCAACGAGGAAGCCGCGCAACATGCGACTCTCGGGGTCGAAGATGGCAGCATCGAGCGGGGAACTGGGGCGGGCGGGAACCCATGGCGGGTTGCACACAATAAGTGAGGCGCGTCCTGCGGGAAAAAGGTCGGCCTGCACCACTTCCACCTGCGCGGCGTAACCCAGTCTGCCCAAGTTCTCCTTGGCACAGTCGAGTGCACGCGGGTCTTGATCGGTGGCGACGATGCGCCGGATGCCGCGCTTCGCCAGCACGGCCGCCAGCACGCCGGTGCCGGTACCGATGTCGAATGCCACGGGCATACTCTTCAACGATGCGGGCAACGGCGCATCGTTCACCAGCCCGACATACTCGCCGCGTATCGGGGCGAACACGCCGTAGTGGGGATGGATGCGCGCGCGCAGCGCCGGGATCTCGACGCCGTTCTTACGCCACTCGTGGGCGCCGATCAAACCTTGCAGCCCGCGCAGCGAGGCGATATACGGCTCTATCGCCATGCCATAAGCCTCGGCGCAAGCGGCGCGCACATCGGGCGCGCGGCGCAACGGGATGCTGTGGCCGGCCTCGAACGGCAGTAGCAACATGCCCAGGGCACGGGCGCGCTGCGATTGGGCCAGGCGGTGCAGATTGAATGCGTCCTTGGGCGTGGCAGGTTGTGGTTTGGCTTTTCGCGGCCGGGCGTCCGCCCGGCGCGCCATCGCCTGCAACAATTGGCGCGCGTTCTGGAAGTCGCCGCGCCACAGCAGCGCAGTCCCTTCGCAGGCCAGGCGATAAGCGGTATCTGCGGTAATGTGATCATCGGCCACTTCCACCCGTTTGGGCGGCGGCGTGCCCGCTTCAGAACGCCAGCGTGCCGATCTTTCTTCGCCCCCTTCGTTCCAGCGGATGATGGGAAAGTCGATCATTGCGGCGAAAAGGGCGCCTGGAATAACTGGCAGGATGGCATGATTTGAAGGTGCTCGACAGGGTTCTGCACCGTATCCACTCGTCGCTCAACGGTCAATAGGACAAACAACTCTTTTTAATTTGGCGCGGTTTTGCTACATTCCACGCAACCATCCTCTACGCGGTCAAACACCATGTCTAACGCCGATCCCATTGAACTGGAAAAATTTTCGCAACTCGCCCACAAGTGGTGGGACCCGAACAGCGAGTTCAAGCCTTTGCACCAGATCAACCCGCTGCGTCTGGGGTATATCGACCGCGCCGTGTCGCTTGCGGGCAAGACAGTCCTGGATGTCGGTTGCGGCGGCGGTATTTTGAGCGAAGCACTGGCGGACGCCGGCGCCACGGTGACCGGCATCGACCTCGCCGACAAATCGTTGAGCGTCGCCAAGCTGCACCTGCTGGAGAGCAGCAAGCAGGTGGAATACCGCAAAGTCGCGGCGGAATCCCTGGCCGAAGAACGCCCCGCCCACTACGACGTGGTGACCTGCATGGAGATGCTGGAACATGTACCCGACCCCGCTGCCATCGTCGCCGCCTGCGCAAAACTGGTGAAACCGGGCGGTCACGTGTTCTTCTCTACTCTCAATCGCAACCCGAAGTCCTATCTGTTCGCCATCATCGGCGCGGAATACGTGCTCAATCTGCTGCCGCGCGGCACCCACGACTACGCCAAGTTCATCAAACCCTCCGAATTGGCGCAATGGTGCCGCAATGCCGGACTTGGGGTAAGCGAGGTGACGGGCATGAGTTACAACCCGCTGGACAAGTCCTACTCGCTCGGACGCGACACCAGCGTCAACTATTTACTCGCCAGCCAACGTGGTTGATGCCGTCCTCTTCGATCTCGACGGCACGTTTGCCGACACCGCACCCGATCTGGGCGAGGCGCTGAACCATGTGCGCGCGCTGCGTGACCTTGCTCCCCTGCCGCTGGAAGTCATTCGCCCGCAAGCCTCGCACGGCTCGCGCGGCCTGCTCAAACTCGGACTCGGCATCGAACCCGGCGCACCCGACTACGAGCCATTGCGGGAAGCTTTCCTGCAACACTACCAGGCCCACCTGTGCGACCGCAGCAAAGTCTTTCCCGGCATCTCCGCTCTGGTCGCCGAACTCGATCAGCGCGACATGCCATGGGGCATCGTCACCAACAAGCCGCACCGCTACACTGTGCCACTAGTGGAAAAACTCGGTTACGCCACGCGCGCGGCATGCCTGGTCAGCGGCGACACCTGCGCTGAAGCGAAACCACATCCCGCGCCGTTGCTGTATGCCGCCGAATTGATGGGGGTAGATACCCGGCGCTGCCTCTACCTGGGCGATGACCTGCGCGACATGCAGGCCGCGCAGGCCGCCAACATGATCGGCGTCATCGCCGCTTATGGCTATCTCGCCGCCAATACCGAATTGCGCGACTGGCCTGCCGCCGGCAGCGTGCAGACGCCTTTCGCCCTGCTGCGTTACCTGTCACTCTGACACGCCGAAGCCGGTATGATGGCCGCGCCAACCCAAGGCAAAAGGATATGAGCGAGGAAGAAAACAGCGGCCCCGCACTCCCCGGCGCGGACGATATTCAGGCTATCCTGCACAAGGTCATCATCGCCCACCAGCAGGCGCTCGCCCTGCTGCAACAAACAGAGACCGCGTATAGCAGACTGGTGCCGCACCAATTACTCAGCCTGTTGCAGGCCAAAAGCATCGTCGATGTCAAACTCGGTGATCAGGTGGAACGCAAGATGACCATCCTGTTCTCCGACATCCGCGATTTCACCCAATTGTCGGAAACCATGACGCCGGCGGAAAACTTTGAATTTATCAACTCCTACCTGAGCCAGATGGAACCGGTGATCAGCCGCCACCACGGCATCATCGACAAATACATCGGCGACGCCATCATGGCTCTGTTCGCAAAAGGCGCGGATGAAGCGCTGAGAGGCGCCATCGGCATGCTGGAACGGCTGGCCTACTACAACGCGGGACGGCAACGCGCGGGTTACCAGCCGATCCGCATCGGCATCGGTCTGAACAGCGGCATGGTAATGATTGGCACCGTCGGCGGCGTCAACCGCATGGATAGCACAGTGATCGGCGATGCGGTCAATCTGGCCGCGCGTCTGGAAGCGGCGACCAAGCTTTACAACACCCCGCTCCTGATCAGCCACAACACCCTGTACGACCTGAACGACCCGGCCGCCTACCGCCTGAGGTTTCTTGACCGCCTGCGGGTCAAAGGAAAAGCGCAGCCGCTCTCCATCTACGAAGCGTTCGACACCGATCCGCCTCGTTTGCGCCAGCTGAAATCCAAAACCCGCGAAGATTTTGAACAGGCTGTCGCCTACTACCACCTCAAAGACATCGCCTTGGCGCTGCCTCGTTTCGAGCGCTGCGCCGAAATCTGCCCGGAAGATGTTCCGACCCGCATTTATCTTGAGCGCTGCCGTGAATATCAGTCCTCTCAGCATCACTTCGGCACCGGCGAACTCGACGCGCCCATGTTATGGAAAGATGAATTCAAAACCGGCATCGAGCGTATCGACGGTGCCCACCAGGCGCTGCTGCAACGGGTCAATCAGCATGCCGTACAGGTGCGGCAAAACGAGCCTGTCGACTTTGACGACCTGTTTGCATTCCTGCACCGGCATTGCGCCGAACTCTTTCCCCTCGAAGAGGCCATGATGCGCGAACACGACTACCCCTTTGCCGCCAGTCACACCCAGGAACACCGGCATTTCTCGGCCAATCTCGGTGATCTGCAAAGTCAGGTGCGCGCGGGTTGCCACAATCAGCGCTATCTCGCCTACCGTATCGAGTTGCTCCTGCTCGACTGGTTCTCCACCGCCACCAAAGCCGACCGCCATTTCGCCCGCTTCATGCAGAACACTCCACCCCGGCAAACTGCTACAATCCCCGCCGCAAAGTAACAAACCGAACCGGGGGCGACCTGGCTTCGACGTGGGTTACAAAGCAGCGCAGGGCATACCGAGGACCCGCCACCTCGTAAATCAGCTGGAAAACCAATAGTCGCAAACGACGA
>PCWU01000150.1:0-4411 GCA_002787455.1 Gallionellaceae bacterium CG11_big_fil_rev_8_21_14_0_20_60_62
AAAATTGATGCCGCTGACCAGCAGCACGGCCAGGGCACCGAGCAGGTTGGACGCATTGAACCTGCCAAGCAGTTTGCTGTTCAGTTCGGCCTCGCCCCACGCGGTGCGCAATTGCAGGGACAGCCCCTGCGCATCGGCCCGCAGCAGATCGCCATACACCATGCGGATACCCAGCCGCACGGCCAGTTGGCGCGCGCCATCCTGCATTCCATAGCCGACAACTTCCGCCGTTTTTGGCGAAACTCGCTCCGCTCGTTTTGCGGCAAGGCTTTGCGCACATTCCGCACCGAACGGATCATCCAGATTCAGCACGGCATGGCCGAGCTGATCCCAGTCGAACAACCGCCGCTTCGCGGCCGCGTAATGCTGCATATCGCCGTGGTAATCCAGATGGTCACGAGTCAGGTTGGTGAGCAGCGCGACATCGAAATGCACGCCGTTGACCCGTCCCTGCGCCAACGCATGGGATGACACTTCCATCACCGTCGCGCGCGCTTCCTGCCGCGCGAACTGCGCCAGCAGTTCATGCACCTTCAGCGCGTCCGGCGTGGTGTTTGCGCACTCCCGCAGGGCATCGGGAAAACCGTTGCCGAGGGTGCCGATCAGCGCGCATTTTTTATCCAGCTCGGAAAACGATTTCGCCAGCCAGTGGCTGATCGAGGTCTTGCCGTTGGTGCCGGTCACACCGACCATTTGCAACTGGCGTGACGGTTGGCCATAGATGCGGTCGGCGATGAATCCCGCCTGCCGGCGCAGATCATGCAAAGCCAGATGGGGCACGCGCCAGGTCGCATCCCATTGCAGATCACGTGCTTCGCACAACACAGCATTGGCCCCGCGCGCGATGGCCTGCGCGATGTGGCGCCGTCCGTCGGACTGTTCTCCCGGATAAGCCACAAAGGTGTCGCCCGCCCGCACGTCGCGGCTATCCGCCACCAGCCGGGTGATCCTCACGCCCAGACGGCTCATCTCATCGAGTCGCAGTGCGTTCATGTTTCTTCCCCCACCACCGGCCCGAGATCCGGCATCACATTGTCCAGCGGCGCATCGTAGGGCACATCCAGCGTCTGCAGCGCGGCTCCCGTCACGCTGGCAAACACCGGCGCGGCCACCTGCCCGCCGTAATATTCCTTGCCGCCCGGCTCATCCAGCATCACCGCCACAATCAGGCGCGGATCGCTGGCCGGCGCCATGCCGACAAAGGAAGCGATGTAGCGATTCACATATTTGCCGTTCTGCAGTTTGTGCGCGGTGCCGGTCTTGCCCGCCACGCGATAACCGGGAACCTGCGCCAGCGGCGCGGTGCCGCCGGGCAGCACCACCCGTTCCAGCATGGCGCGCACCGCGCGCGCGGTCTGCGCGGAATACACCGGGCTGCCGCGTGCCGGAGTCTCCTGTTTGAGCAGACTGATCGGTTTCAGCTCGCCGTCGTTGGCAAACACGGTGTAAGCGCGCGCCAACTGCAGCAGATTGACCGAAATACCGTGGCCATAAGAAATGGTGGCCTGCTCGATCGGGCGCCAATTTTGGTAACTGCGCAGCTTTCCGCTTGCTTCGCCGGGGAAGCCGCAACCGGTTTCGTCGCCAAAACCGGATTGGCGCAAATGGTTCCAGAAGACTTGCGGCGACAGTGACAAAGCCAGCCTGGCCGCGCCGACATTGCTCGATTTCTGCAACACTTCTGACACCGACATAAACGCGGCAGGGTGCGTGTCATGGATGGTTCGGTTGCTCAGGGTCAGCGTGCCGTTGCCGGTATCGACCCGCGACTCCGGCTTGAATTTTCCCTCTTCCAGCACCGCCGCCACGGCAAACGGCTTCATGGTCGAACCCGGCTCGAACAAATCGGTCACCGCGCGATTGCGCATCGCACCGCTGGCCGGCCGGGTGCGGTTGTTCGGATTGAAAGCCGGCCAGTTGGCCAGCGCCAGCACCTCGCCGCTTTTTGCATCAAGCACCACGATCGAACCGGCCTTGGCCGCATGTTCGATTACTGCCCGCTTGATCTCGCGAAAAGCGATGAACTGCAATTTGCTGTCGATGCTCAACGCCACATCGCGCCCCTCTTTTGGCGCGCGCAAACTGGCCACATCTTCCACGATGTGCCCGCGCCGGTCCTTGAGCACGCGCTGGCTGCCGGGCTTGCCGCGCAGCACGTCATGCAGCGCCAGTTCCACCCCCTCGCGCCCGTTGTCGTCCATATCGGTAAAACCGAGCAGATGAGCCGTCACTTCGCCGCCCGGGTAATAACGACGATACTCATGTTGTAGTGAGACGCCGGGAATGCCGAGAGCCGCCACCCGGCGTGCCTGATCGGGCGGGAGCTGCCGCTGCAGATAGACAAACTCGCGCGAAGTGTCCGCCAGACGCTCTCTTAAATGACCGGCCGTCGTATCAAGCAATTGCGCCAACTGCCGCAGTTGCGCGGCACCCGCCACCACATCGGACGGACTGGCCCAGACCGAATCGACCGGCGTGCTGATCGCCAGCGGCTCGCCGTTGCGGTCGGTAATCATGCCGCGATGCGCCGGCACCTCGACCACACGCGAATAACGCGCATCACCTTTTTGCTGCAAAAAGTCGGTGTGCATTCCCTGCAAATAGAAAGCGCGCGCCATCAGCGTAACCATCCCCAGCAAAAGCAGGAAGAACAGGGTGCGGGCGCGCCAGGCGGGCAACGCAATCTGCGCGGAAGTTTGCGGCAGGCGGGCGTAATTCACGGTCGCGCCCCCGTTTCGGCATTGTCGCGCACACGGCGAATCTGCTCATGGGACGGCCACTGCATCTGCAATTGTTCGCGCGCAATTTTCTCCACCCGCGCCGGTGCCACCAGGGTGCTTTGCTCCAATTGCAATTTCCCCCACTCGACATCCATTTGTTGTGCCCGCTCTTTCTCGTTTTGCCATGCCACAAACAGCTTGCGCGCCTTGTGTTGTGAGGTCACAACACCCAACGCGCAAGCGATTGCCAGGAACAGGAGCAACGCATCCAGCCTAGCCACTGGTCGTCCCCGCCCGTTCCGCCACCCGCAGCACCGCACTGCGCGCACGCGGATTGGCCGCCACTTCCGCCATTGACGCGCGGGTCGCCTTGCCGATCAGGCGCAACTGGCCCTGCGGCACATCGGCGGCACGGATCGGCACACTCTTGGGCAGCTTGTCGCCCTGCGCCATGTCGCGCATGAAGCGCTTCACGATGCGATCCTCCAGCGAATGAAAGCTGATGACTGCCATGCGCCCGCCCGCTTTCAGATGGCCCACGCATTGCGGCAACACGTTCTCGAGTTCTTCGAGTTCGCGATTGAGATAAATCCGTATAGCCTGAAAGGTGCGGGTGGCCGGGTTTTTCCCCGGCTCACGCGTGCGCACGCAGCGCGCGACGACATCAACCAGCTGGTGCGTGGTGTGGAGCGCCCGTTCCTCGCGCGCAGCAACAATCGCCCTTGCAATCTGCCTAGCAAACCGTTCTTCGCCGTAATCACGTATCACCTCCGTCAGTTCGCCCTCGTCCGCCGTTGCCAGCCACTCTGCCGCCGTCTGCCCGCTGCTTGTATCCATGCGCATGTCCAGCGGCGCATCGAAACGAAAACTGAAGCCGCGCTTCTCGTCGTCCAGTTGCGGCGACGACACGCCCAGGTCCAGCAAAATGCCATCCACCTTGTCCGCGCCCTGCTCTTTCAGCACCCGCGCCAGATTCTCGAAACCACGGTGCACCAGGATGAACCGCGCATCCCCGATCGCGCGCCCCGCCGCGATGGCTGCCGGATCCTTGTCCAGCGCGATCAACCGCCCGCACTCGCCCAATCGTTGCAAGATCAGGCGACTGTGCCCGCCGCGGCCGAAGGTGCCGTCCACATAGACGCCACCCGGCTTTACCTGCAAAGCATCGACCGCCTCCTGCAACAGGACGGTCGCGTGCGCGAACGTCTCGCTCACAAGGTGAAGCCCTCAAGCTCCGGCGGCAGATCGTCCAGCGAGAAATTGCCCATCTTCTCGTACTGCGCCTGCCAGCGCGCCTCGTCCCACAGTTCGAATTTGTTGCCCTGACCGACCAGCATCACGCGCTTATCCAGCTTGGCGTAATCGCGCAGGGTCGCGGAAATCAACACGCGTCCCGCCCCATCCATGGCCACCTCTTCCGCATGACCGACAAGGAAGCGCTGCAGGGCGCGAATCTTTGGATTAAGCGCGGAAAGCTTCATCAGCTTTTCGCGGATGGGCTGCCATTCAGGCTGGGGATAGAGCAGCAGACAGCCGTCCGCATCGGCAGTTAGCACCAACTGACCCGCGCAATGCGCCAGCAGCATGTCGCGATACCGTGCCGGTATCGTCAGCCTGCCTTTGCCATCCAGATTGAATTGTGCCGCCCCTTGGAACATGGAACCCCTTTGCCTCCCATTTTTTCCCACTTT
>PCWU01000150.1:4426-6844 GCA_002787455.1 Gallionellaceae bacterium CG11_big_fil_rev_8_21_14_0_20_60_62
TTTTCAGGACAAGGGGTTAGCGAAAAAAGTTAATGCAGTGTAAATATACTTAAAAAGCAATGTATTGCACAAACAAGCTAAAGTTGTTTGTGACGCAAGGTCTATATATTTTATGGGGGGATGAAGCGGGACGCTTGATGGCGTCAAGTCATTTCAGTGCAGGTTCAGTGCCTTTGGGGAACAGCACCCATAGCTTTCCGCTTTGTTTCATGCGCCCCGCCTGATGCCCGGCCAGTTCGCCGAAGCCCCAGAAGAAATCCGCACGCACCGCGCCCTTGATCGCGCCGCCGGTGTCCTGCGCAAAGACCAGCCGATTGAGCGGCTCAAAGGTGTTCGGTCGCGTAGTGGCGAGAAACACCGGCACCCCGAGCGGGATGCTGCGCCGGTCGACTGCAATACTGTATTCATTGGTCAACGGCACGCCCAGTGCGCCGAGCGGGCCGGAAATGCCGTCCGGCAATTCGCGGAAAAAAATGTAGCTGGGATTGTGCCCGAGAAGGATTTCGAGCTGCGCCGGATTTTTCTCGACCCAATTCTTAATGCCCTGCATCGAAGCCTGCTCCGGCAGTAACTCGCCCATGTCGATCAGCCGCCTGCCGATGGAGGCATAGGGGTGCCCGTTCTGCGCGGCATAGCCAACCTTGGCATGGCTGCCATCTTCCAGTTGAATGCGGCCCGATCCCTGTATCTGCAGAAAGAATAATTCAACCGGATCATCCACCCAGAACAGCTCCTGTCCGCGCAAGGCGGCGGCCTGACCGGCTTCGATCTCGGCGCGGTTAAAATACGGCACCACGCGCTTGCCTTGCAGACGGGCGCGCACGATGCGGCCGCGAAATTCCGGATACAGCTCACCCATATCGACTTCCAGCATGTCGTCCGGCGGCGCGTAGAGCGGATAGGCAAAACGCGTGCTGCTTTTGCGGCTGCCGTGCAACAACGGTTCGTAATAACCGGTAATCAGGCCGCTGTCACTGCCGTCCGGATTGAGGACTTTATAGGGCATGAACCAGGTTTCGTAAAACGTGCGCTGCGCCATCGTGTCGTCGGGCGCGATGGCCTTTGCGGCGGCGCAGATCGGCAGCCAGTTGGTTTTCAGGCGCAGGGCGCTGCAGCTCTGCTGCAACGCAGGCCACGAAGCGGGCAATTCCTGCGCCAGCCAATCGGGCAGATCAGCCCAGTCGGCCGGCAAAAAATCGGGGGAAGGTTTGCCCACGGGCGGGAGCGGCTCCTGCGGCGGTAAGGTCTGGCAGGCGGCAAGCCATACAGCCGCAACCAAAGCGACCAGGGCGGAACGAATGCGGTGCAGATTCATGCTCAATGCAGGGTGCGCGGCACGCTCAACACAAACTGCGGAATGGGCACATCGAACTCGCCCCCGTCCACCTCCTGCATCCGGTAACTGCCGGACATGGTGCCCACCTGCGTCGCCAATACCGAGCCGCTGGAGTATTCAAAACTTTGTCCCGGCTTGATCACGGGTTGTTCGCCGACCACGCCCTTGCCTTTCACTTCCTGCACATGGCGGTTCGCATCGGTGATGATCCAGTGGCGGCTGAGCAGTTGCACCGGACGGCCTCCCTGATTACTGATGGTAATGGTGTAGGCGAACACGTAACGGTTGTCGGCCTCGTCCGACTGGTCGGCCAGATAGCGCACCTGGACGGCGATGTGGACGCGATAAAGGGAAGGATTTTGCATCGCGCCATTTCACCGTATTTTGTCCGGCATGACAAGGACGCATCGAATAAAAAGTCAACTTTCGGTTAGAATGCGGGTTCACTTTTCCAACCCACGAGGATCAAACCATGGACTACCAGATCGCCCCTTCGATTCTTTCGGCCAATTTTGCCCGCCTCGGCGAGGAAGTCGATAACGTGCTCGCCTCCGGCGCGGACATCGTGCACTTTGACGTGATGGACAACCATTACGTGCCCAACCTGACCATAGGTCCCTTGGTGTGCGAGGCGCTGCGCAAGCATGGCGTCACCGCGCCGATCGACGTGCACCTGATGGTCAAGCCGGTCGATCGCATCATTCCGGATTTCGCCAAGGCCGGCGCAACCTATATCACTTTCCACCCGGAAGCTTCCGAACACATCGACCGCACCATCGGCCTGATCAAGGAAAGCGGCTGCAAGGCTGGTCTGGTGTTCAACCCGGCCACCCCGCTGGATGTACTCGAATACATGCTTCCCAAGCTGGACATGGTGCTGCTGATGTCGGTCAACCCCGGTTTCGGCGGCCAGAAGTTCATCCCTTATGTGCTGGACAAGGCGCGCGCCGTGCGCAAGATGATAGACGCTGGAAATTATAATTGCCGTCTGGAGATCGACGGCGGCGTCGGCCCGGCCAACATCAGGGAAGTGGCTGAAGCCGGCGTCAATACTTTCGTCGCCGGTTCGGCCGTGTTCAGCA
>PCWU01000150.1:6855-7482 GCA_002787455.1 Gallionellaceae bacterium CG11_big_fil_rev_8_21_14_0_20_60_62
CAAGAACCAGTACAACACCGTCATCGGCGAGCTGCGCGCCGAGCTGGCCAAGGCCAAGAAATAATCAAAACCATTCACCACATAGACACAGAGAAAGCCAAAAACAAATCTCAATCGCTATTTGATCGGTTTGGGTTTCAGGTTTGTTTTCTCTTTGTCTCCGGTGTCTCTGTGGTGGGATTTTTTGGAAGTTATGAATTTCCCCGTCTCTATTTCCGCCATCGTCATCGACCTCGACGGCACGCTGTTGCATACCGCACCGGAACTGGCCGAAGCGGCCAACCGCATGTTGCGCGACATGGGCCGCTCGCCGGTGTCGCAAGACCTGCTGATGAGCTACATCGGCAACGGCATCCACTGGCTGGTGAAGCGCGCGCTCACCGGCGACATGCACGCCGAGCCGGAAACGGCTTTGTTCGACCAGGCGCTGCCCGTTTTTGAACAGCATTACACCGAGCTGTTGCTCGACAGCAAACCCTTCCCCAACGTGATCGCGGGTCTGGATGCGCTGAAGGCGGCGGGTTATCGCCTGGGCTGCATTACCAACAAGGTCGAGCGTTACACCAATCCGCTGCTCAAAGGCATCGGCATGGCGCATTACTTCGATATCGTGCTGGCGGGCGACAC
>PCWU01000150.1:7493-7752 GCA_002787455.1 Gallionellaceae bacterium CG11_big_fil_rev_8_21_14_0_20_60_62
TTTCGGCTGTCCGATTGAACAACTGTTGCTGGTCGGCGATTCGCTCAGTGATGCGCAGGCCGCGCGCGCCGCAGGCTGCCCCGTCTTTTGCGTGCCTTACGGTTACAATCACGGCGAGCCGGTGGAAACACTCAACGCGGATGCCGTGACTCCTGATCTGACCGGCGTGTTGTCACTTATCCGGCCCGCGTAAATATGAAACCGAAAAATCTCTTCTGTTGGCGATGGTGCTGATATGTGGGTCGGACTTCAGTCCGAC
>PCWU01000150.1:7766-8716 GCA_002787455.1 Gallionellaceae bacterium CG11_big_fil_rev_8_21_14_0_20_60_62
CAGGAGATTTTCATGTTGCATCCCATCACCGAACAAGAGTTCCATACTTTAGCCAGGCAAGGCTACAACCGCATCCCGTTGGTCGCCGAGACCTTCGCCGACCTCGACACACCGCTTTCGCTGTATCTCAAGCTGGCGAACAAGCCGTTCTCCTATCTGCTGGAATCGGTGCAGGGCGGCGAGCGTTTCGGGCGTTACTCCTTCATCGGCTTGCCCGCCGACACACGCATCACAGTACGCGGGAAAGAGGTCATCCTGCACGAAAGCGGGCATCAGACGGCGCAGAGCGTGGCCAATCCGCTCGATTTCATCCGTGAATACCAGGCGCGTTTCAAGGCCGCGCCTCTGCCCAATCTGCCGCGTTTCACCGGCGGTTTGGCGGGCTACTTCGGCTACGACACCGTGCGCTACATCGAACCGCGCCTGGCCGCCACGCAGAAGCCGGACACGCTGGGCACGCCGGATATTCTGCTCATACTCACCGAGCAACTGGCGGTCGTCGATAATTTATCAGGCAAGCTAACCTTCATCGTTTATGCCGATCCGGCGAGGGACGATGCTTACGCCGCGGCACGCGAACGCCTGCGCGAACTGGTTGGCATGCTGCGCCTGCCGGTGGACATTCCGTACACCCCGCCCGCCGCGCGCGAGGAAGCGAAATCCGAATTCGGCGAAGCCGCATTCAAGGCGGCCGTGGAAAAATCCAAGCGCTACATCTTCGACGGCGACATCATGCAGGTGGTGCTGTCGCAACGCATGGCACAACCCTTCCCCGCGCAGCCCTTGTCGCTCTATCGCGCGCTGCGCAGCATCAACCCGTCGCCCTACATGTTCTATTACGACATGGGCGATCACTACGTCGTCGGCTCCTCGCCGGAGATTCTGGTGCGGCTGGAAAACGATACCGTCACCGTGCGCCCCATCGCCGGCACCCGTCCGCGCGGCAAGAC
>PCWU01000150.1:8728-9226 GCA_002787455.1 Gallionellaceae bacterium CG11_big_fil_rev_8_21_14_0_20_60_62
TTGCTGGCCGACCCGAAAGAACTGGCGGAACATTTGATGCTGATCGACCTCGGCCGCAACGACATCGGTCGCGTCGCGGAACACGGCACAGTCAATCTCACCGACAAGATGGTGATCGAGCGTTACTCGCATGTCATGCACATCGTCTCCAACGTCGAGGCAAAACTAAAACCGGGCCTGAGCGCGATGGATGTGCTCAAGGCCACCTTCCCCGCCGGCACCGTTTCCGGCGCCGCCAAGGTGCGCGCGATGGAGATCATCGACGAACTGGAACCCTCCAAGCGCGGCATTTACGCCGGTGCGGTCGGCTACCTCGCTTTCAACGGCGACATGGACGTTGCCATCGCGCTGCGCACTGCCGTGGTGAAAGACAATATGCTGTACGTGCAGGCGGGTGCCGGCATCGTCGCCGACTCCAACCCCGACAGCGAATGGACGGAAACGCAGAACAAGGCGCGCGCGGTGCTGCGCGCGGCGGAGATGGTGCTGGATGGGCTG
>PCWU01000103.1:0-1083 GCA_002787455.1 Gallionellaceae bacterium CG11_big_fil_rev_8_21_14_0_20_60_62
ACGCACCGCCTGCGGTGGAGATGTAGGACACCTTGTCATAGATGTCGTACTTCTGAATGGCGGCAATGGTATCGCCGCCGCCCGCCAGGGTGAACGCTTTGGTATTGGCGATCGCCATGGCGATTGTCTTGGTGCCTTCGCCGAACTGGTCAAACTCGAACACACCAACCGGACCGTTCCACACCACGGTGCCCGCCTGCATGATGATGTCGGCCAGTTGCTGGGCGGATTGCGGGCCGATGTCGAAGATCATGTCGTCGTCAGCCACGTCGTCGGCATTTTTCAGCACTGCCGGCTCGTTGGCGTCAAATTTCTTGCCGCACACAACATCCACCGCGATGGGGATGGTTGCGCCGCGCGCCTGCATCTTGGTCATCAGCGCCTGTGCCGTCGGCACCAGATCGTCTTCGCACAGCGACTTGCCGACGTTCTTTCCGGCCGCCTTGAGGAAGGTGTTGGCGATGCCGCCGCCAACCACCAGTTGCTCGCATTTCTCCGACAGCGATTCGAGCACGGTCAGCTTGGTCGAAACCTTGGAGCCGCCGACGATGGCCACCATCGGGCGCGCGGGGCTGAGCAGCGCCTTTGTCAAAGCTTCAAGTTCTTCGGTGAGCAGGATGCCGGCAGCAGCGATGGGCGCGAACTTTGCCACGCCGTGGGTCGAGGCTTCCGCACGGTGCGCGGTGCCGAAGGCATCCATCACGAACACGTCACACAGTCCCGCATATTTTTTCGCCAATTCATCGGTGCTTTTCTTTTCGCCCTGGTTGAAGCGGCAGTTCTCCAACAGAACCAGCTCGCCTTCAGCGACGTTGAAACCGCCGTCGATCCAGTCGCGGATCAGGCGCACCGGCTTGCCCAGTTTGTTGGCAATAGTATCAGCCACCGGCTTGAGCGAATTTTCTTCGGAAAACTCCCCTTCGGTCGGACGGCCCAAATGCGAGGTAACCATTACCTTGGCCCCGGCCTTCAGCGCGGCGTTGATGGTCGCCATGGAGGCGGTGATGCGCGCATCGGAAGTCACTTTCCCGTCTTTGACGGGTACATTCAAATCGGAACGGATCAGGACGCGTTTGCCCTTGA
>PCWU01000103.1:1093-1663 GCA_002787455.1 Gallionellaceae bacterium CG11_big_fil_rev_8_21_14_0_20_60_62
CCAGCCCTGAACGAGGCGAATTACTTGGCAACGTGACGAACCAGACGCATCAGGTTGCAGGTATAGCCATACTCGTTGTCATACCACGCAACCACCTTGACGAAGGTCGGGTCCAGCGCAATGCCGGCCTCAGCGTCGAAAGTCGAAGGCTGTGAACAGCCGCGGAAGTCGGTGGATACCACTTTCTCCGAGGTATAACCCAGCACGCCTTTAAGCGGACCACTCTCGGAAGCCGCCTTCATCGCCGCGCAGATCTCGTCGTATTTGGCCGGTTTGTTCAGCTCGACCGTCAGGTCAACCACGGACACGTCGGAGGTCGGCACGCGGAAGGCCATGCCGGTCAACTTGCCGTTCAGCTCGGTAATCACCTTGCCCACCGCCTTGGCTGCGCCGGTGGAGGAAGGGATGATGTTTTCCAGGATGCCGCGTCCGCCACGCCAATCTTTGTTGGAAGGACCGTCAACCGTCTTTTGAGTGGCGGTGGCGGCGTGCACGGTGGTCATCAGGCCGCGCTTGATGCCAAAGGTGTCATTCAACACCTTGGCCACCGGCGCCAGGCCGTTGGTGGTG
>PCWU01000103.1:1681-18846 GCA_002787455.1 Gallionellaceae bacterium CG11_big_fil_rev_8_21_14_0_20_60_62
TCACGCCATACACAAACATCGGTGTGTCGTCTTTCGAGGGCGCCGACTGCACCACTTTCTTGGCACCCGCGTCAATATGCTTCTGGCAGGTTTCCTTGGTCAGGAAGAAGCCAGTGCACTCGACCACAATATCCGCGCCCACTTCGTTCCAATTCAGGTTGGCCGGGTCGCGCTCGGCGGTCAGGCGAATCTTTTTTCCGTTCACGATCAGATTGCTGCCTTCCACTTTGACGTCGCCATTGAAGCGACCGTGCACGGAATCGTACTTCAACATGTAAGCGAGGTAATCCGGTTCAAGCAGATCGTTAATTGCGACGACCTCGATTTCCGGAAAATCCTTGGCTGCCGCACGGAACACCATGCGACCGATACGACCGAAACCATTGATGCCAATTTTGATTGCCATGTCTTCTCTCCCTTTTGTGTATCAATTAAAAAATCTGTATCGCCTTAGAGCACGCTCTTGACGGCCTTCACAACGTTCTCGACGGTAAAGCCAAAGTGCTTGAACAGTTCCGGCGCCGGGGCGGATTCGCCGAAGGTGTCCATGCCGACCACCGCACCATCCAGACCGACATACTTGTACCAGCCGCCGGTAACGCCCGCTTCAACTGCAACGCGCTTCATCCCTTTTGGCAGGACGCTGTTTTTGTACGCTTGATCCTGCAAGTCGAACACGTTGGTCGAAGGCATAGACACGACGCGCACATTCACACCTTCAGCTGCCAGCGCTGCCTGTGCCTTCATCGCCAGGTCGACTTCCGAACCGGTGGCGATGATGGCCGCCTGCGGCTTGCCAGCGGCTTCGGACAACACATAACCGCCCTTGCGGATGTTGGCGATCTGCGCCGCATCACGTTTCTGGAACTGTAAGTTCTGGCGACTGAAGATCAGGCTGGACGGACCGTCATTGCGTTCCACCGCCGCCACCCATGCCACGGCCGATTCGACCGTGTCACACGGACGCCAGACTTGCATATTGGGGATGTAGCGCAGGGTGGCAGTCTGTTCGACCGGCTGGTGGGTCGGGCCGTCTTCGCCCAGACCGATGGAGTCGTGGGTAAACACGAAGATCACGCGCTGTTTCATCAGCGCCGACATGCGCAGCGCGTTGCGCGCGTATTCGGAGAACATCAGGAAGGTGCCGCCAAACGGCAGGAAGCCGCCGTGCAGTGCCATGCCGTTCATGATGTGCGACATGCCGAATTCGCGCACGCCGTAGCTGATGTAGTTGCCCGGTTTTTTGCCGCTGACGTGGTGCGCGCCCGTCCAGTTGGTCAGGTTGGAACCGGTCAAGTCCGCAGAGCCACCCAGAAACTCGGGCAAAGCGGGTTGCAGGCCGTTGATCGCGTTCTGCGAAGCCTTGCGCGTGGCGATGGTCTCCGCCTTCTCGTTGGTCTTGGCGATGAACTCGGCAGCATGGGCAGCCCAGTTGACCGGCAACTGGTTGTTGATGCGGCGTTCGAATTCGGCGGCTTCATTCGGGTAAGCCTTTTTGTATTCGGCGAACTTGTTGTTCCACAGCTTTTCCAGTCCCTCTCCCTTGGTGCGCGCATCCCAGGCGTCATAGACATGCTGCGGAATCTCGAACGGCGGATATTTCCAGCCGATGTGCTCGCGTGTCGCGGCGATTTCCGCATCGCCAAGCGCCGCACCGTGCACGTCATGGGTGCCTTCCTTGTTGGGCGAACCCGCGCCGATGATGGTCTTGCAACAGATCAGGGTCGGCTTGTCGGTCACCGCATGGGCAGCCTTGATTGCGGCATCGATCGCTTCGGGATCGTGCCCCTGGACATTGGCGATGACGTGCCAGCCGTAGGCTTCAAAACGCTTGGCGGTGTCGTCGGTGTACCAACCGTCGATATGGCCGTCGATGGAGATGTTGTTGTCGTCCCAGAATGCGGTCAGCTTGCCCAGGCCCCAGGTGCCGGCCAGCGCGCAGGCTTCGTGCGAAATGCCTTCCATCATGCAGCCGTCACCCATAAACACGTAAGTATTGTGGTTGACAATCACGTGGCCGGGTTTGTTGAACTCGTTGGCCAGCAGTTTTTCCGCCATTGCCATCCCAACCGCGTTGGTGATGCCCTGACCGAGCGGGCCGCCGGTGGTTTCCACGCCGGGGGTGTAACCATATTCGGGGTGACCCGGCGTTTTCGAATGCATCTGGCGGAAGCGTTTCAGCTCGTCCATCGGCAGATCGTAGCCGGACAAATGCAGGAGCGCGTACACCAGCATTGAGCCGTGGCCGTTCGACATCATAAAGCGGTCGCGGTCCGGCCATTTCGGATTGGCCGGATTGTGGCGCAGATGGCGATTCCACAACACGTCGGCAATTTCCGCCATCCCCATCGGCGCGCCGGGGTGGCCGGAATTGGCTTTCTGCACGGCGTCCATAGCCAGCGCGCGGATGGCACCGGTAACGTCGTTGAATTTGGGTGGGGTGACGCTGCGTGCTCCTGACATTTCGACTCTCCTCCGGAAACTTGTGGGTGAATGGACTACAACTATCTTTAAATTTTGAGCGCAGATTATGCACCACCCGCCCAGTGCAGGGCAAATCAACCGATTCTGGCACTATTTGCGGGCGCGCAGTTTTATTCAGCCCGCGCTTCTTTTCGGCGGTTTGATCCCGAGCTGTTTAAGCTTGCGGTACAGGTGGGTGCGCTCGATGCCTATCTTGTCCGCCAAACCGGACAGGTTCCCGGCCGCCGTGGCGAGATGGTATTGCAGATACAGGGCATCAAAATGCTCGCGCGCCTGCTTGAAAGGCAACTCCAGCGGCAGCTCGACCGTGATCCACCCGGCATGATTTTCGGCTGCCGTATCATCTGTTGCAATTGGCGCGGCAGCGGCCCCGGACTGCTGCAATGTCTGCTCGACTGTGGCCAGCAATTTTTTCAGCGCGATCGGTTTTTCGAGAAAATCCGAAGCGCCGATCTTGGTCGCCTCGACGGCGGTTTCAATCGTCCCGTGACCCGACATCATCACCACGGGGATGTCGAGCGCGCCTTCTGCCACCCATTCCTTCAACAGGCTCAAGCCGTCGGTATCCGGCATCCAGATATCGAGCAGCACCAGATCCGGTGCATGTTTCATCTGCTCCCGCGCCTGTTGCGCGTTTTCGGCGAGCAGCACCCCGTAGCCCTCGTCGAACAGGATTTCGGACAACAATTCGCGAATTCCCGCCTCGTCGTCCACCACCAGAATATTTTTTGTAGTCATGCGCTCATCTCCGTTTTTTGCTGCAACAGCGGCAACAGAATCGCGATCCGCGCGCCGCCGGACTGCGTGCTTTGAATTGATATGCTGCCGCCATGCTCTTCGACGATTCGTTTTACGATGGGCAAACCCAAGCCGGTACCCTTTGGCTTGGTCGTGGCATACGGGTCGAATGCCTTGGCCAGAAAATGCTCCGTAAAACCACTGCCGTTATCGGTGACCGATAAACACAGCATATTGTGCGGCGCATCTTCAGTGGCCAGAACGATCTGCGGGTCGGCTGTCTGCTGCAGCGCGTCATGGGCATTCTGAAGCAGGTTATGCACTACCTGGCGCAGGCGCGTGGCATCTCCCTCGATACGCGCGCGCGACGCTTGCAGGCGCAGGGTGACCGGACTACTGTTGGCCTCGTACAGTCCGGTCACTTCGCGCAGCAATGCGTGCAGATCGAGCGGCGCCAGTTGCGCTGCCGGCACCCGCGCATAGTCGGCAAAATCACTCACCATGCTTTTCATCGCCGCAACCTGGCTCACGATGGTCGCGGTGGCCCGCTGCAGCAGCTGCGCATCCTGTTGCTCCAGCTTGGCGGAAAGTTTGTGTTGCAAGCGCTCCGCGGAAAGCTGGATCGGTGTCAGCGGGTTCTTGATCTCGTGCGCCAGCCGCCGCGCCACCTCGCCCCATGCCGCCTGGCGCTCGGCCTGGAGCAGATGGCTGATGTCGTCGAACACCAGCACATGACTAAACTGGCCGCCTGCGCCCAGGATATTGCAGCGCAATAGCAACACCTGTTCGCCGTTCTTGCTCATTCGTTCCATTTGGCGTTGCCAGACACTGCCCGAAGCGGTGGCGATGCCCTGCTGCACCGATTCGATGAAGGGGCGCAGCAGGGGATGTGCCTGTGCCAGGGTTGGCAGGCTTTGCCCATTGAGCGCTTCTTCCCCGATTTCGAGGATGCGGCCGGCACTGGCGTTGGCAGAGCGGATCACCGCCTGCGCATCAACCACCAGCACCCCGGACGACAGGTGGGCCAGCACGCTTTCCAGGTGCGCCTTGGCGTCTGCCACCTGTTGCTGCTGTTCCTCGTTCAATTGTTTTGCGCTGGCGAGTTGCGCCGTCATCTGGTTGAACAGCACGGTCAGGCCGCCCAGTTCATCCCGGCCGTACACCGGATAGTTACCGCTGAAATTCCCCTGGGCCACCGCGCGCGTGCCGGAGGCCAGCGCCGCCAGGGGGGCGCTCAATCTGGCGCTAAAATAGAAGGCGGCAGACAACGCGCTCAATAAAACAATCAGCAACGACAGCGTGAGGGTGATTCCGAACAGGCGCTTGAGGCCGAGGCGGGAAAGGGAAAGTTGCTGGTAATCGCCGTACACCGCGCGCACCACTTCGGCATCGCTCGCCATCTGCGCTGACACTGGCTGGGTAAATTGCAGCAGACGCGGGGTTTGCCAGCGCGACGAACGGATCGGTAGCAGCACCTGCAAAGTCAGCTGCTCGTTGGGCAGCGCATCGATGCGGCGAAATTTTCCTACCTGCCACGCCGTATCGATGCTTTCCTTGAGCGGCCCGATTGCCGGGCGGGCATCGCCGGCATGGGCCAGCAAATTTCCCTTTCGGTCGAAAACCGCGGCCTTCTGGGTCAGCCCTTCGGCGATGAAGCGGTTAAGGGTTGCGGCATGGCGGCGCGGATCCTGTTCCGCCAAAACAAGGGCAACAAATCGGCCTTTTTTCTCCAACTCATCCAGCCCGTTTTCCAGCGTGCTTCGAGCCAGATTGAGGCCGCCTTCCAGCGCTTTTTCCACCCGCACGTCGAACCATGACTCGATGCTTTTTTGCAGGAACTGCACCGACACCGCGTACACCAGCAACCCTGGCAGCACCGCAATCAGGGAAAAAAAAGCGGCCAGTCGCAAGGTCAGCTTGGCGCCATACACCCGCCGTTTCAGTTTTCCGTACAACTGCCCAATCTGGTACAGCACCAGCAGCAGCAGCCCCAGCGCCAGGCTGCCGGTCAGGCCGAGCAAGGCCGCATAGTTTTGCGAGTAAAGCTCGGTATTGCCGCTCGCGCTGGCGAGCAGGTAGAGCAACAGAACGCCGGCCAGCGCCGAAAACAGGACCAGATATTTCATGGCCGCCCCGTTTCTGCCGGCGCTTCGGTTTTGATTTCCCAGTGAAACTCGGCGGAACTGACACTCCATTGGTCATTGGTCATGGCGTTAATTTGCAGCGGTTTTGGCAACTGATCGATATCCAGGCGCATCGAGGCTTTGGCGCCCACCCGGCTGCCTTTTTTGACCAGACGCGAGAAATAGCCATCGCCCGAATGGCCCAGCAGTGCCGTGTCGATTGGCGGGGTGGACTGGCGTCCAAGCAGATGCAGCGCCTCCGGCAGGGTGGCGAAGCTTTGATACAAACCGCCGCCGCTGCTGATGCGAAATTGCCGGGTCAGGGAATTGAATGAAAGCTTGCTGGTTTTCTGCTGCACGAAGATGTCGCTGTCGGGCCAATACCAGCGGGTGCGATGCAAGGAAAGCTCGCTGACGAAATACAGGGTGACATTGTGGCGCAACGCATCCTCCACTTGGGGCGGGAGCTTGATCTCAAAATTGGCCGAGAGCACGTAACCATCGGGCGTCAGCCGGGCTTCCGCTTTTTCTAGGTTGATACCGTCGGCGAAAACCGCGCCGGCCCAGAAAATCAGCAGCGCCAGCCAGCCCAGGCGTGAATCAATTTTTTTTGTGCAGCAGGGCATAAAAAAATCCGTCATGGCGGGGGTCCGGCAACAATTGTCCGGCCGCGTGCCCAATCCCGTCCAGGGTGATTTTCCCGCGCCCGGCATCGGCCTGGGTTTGCAGGAATTGATCGATCACCTGTTGGTTTTCGCGGGCGAAAATCGAGCAGGTCGCGTACAGCATCACCCCACCGGGCGCGAGCAGCGGCCACAGCGCCTGCACAATCTGCAATTGCCGATGCGCGAATCCTTCGATGTCCGCCGGACGGCGCAGCCATTTGATGTCGGGATGACGGCGCACCACCCCGGAAGCGGAGCAGGGCACATCGGCCAGGATGCGCTGGAATGGCCGGCCATCCCACCAGGCCTGCGGGTCGGCCGCATCGCCGCACACCAGTTCGGCCCGCAGCGCGAGGCGCTCCAGGTTTTGCCGCACCCGCTGCAAACGAGCCGCATCCTTGTCCAGCGCCACCAATTCGATATCGGCACGCTCGAGCAGGTGCGCGGCCTTGCCGCCCGGTGCGGCGCAGGCATCCAGCACGCGCATTCCGGTGCGCGCATCCAGCAGGCCGGCAGCGCATTGTGCTCCCGCATCCTGTACCGACACCCTGCCCTCGGCAAAATACGGCAGACGCTCAATCGCCGCCGGTTGCGCCAGCATCAGGGCATCGGGGGCAAGCCGGGTCGCGGCCATTCCCTCGCGTGCCAACGCCTCCAGATACGCTGCTGCCGTCCCCTGCCGGACATTCACCCGCAGGGTCATCGGCGGATGCCGGTTGCCTGCTTCTAGAATCTCCCCGGCACGCGTGCCGTATTGATCTTGTAACTGACTGACCCACCAGCGCGGATAGGCATGGCGGGTCGCCGGATCGGCATCCGCCTGCTGGCGCAACGTGACACGCTGGCGCAAAAAGTGGCGCAACACCGCATTCACCAGGGGGGCGGTTGCCGGGTTGTGCCGCTTGGCGGCACGCACCGCCTGATCGACGATGACGTGTTCCGCGCTTTTGCTGAATTCGAGCTGGTACAGGGCAACCGCCATCAGATATCCCAAGTGCGGCTCGCGCAATGGTCTTGTCAGCAGTCGATCGAGGAAAAACTGCAGACGGGCGAAATAGCGCACCGTGCCGTAGCCCAGATCCTGCAGGGCGCCGCGCTGTTGCGGGCTGAATTCCGCATGCGCGCGCAACACCTCCTGCAACGCATGGTCCAGATTGCCGCCATCCATCACCCGTTTCACCAATTTGGCGGCTTCGGTCTGGATCAGATTCATGCTGCTCCCTTGCCAAAACGGTTGCCGACGCTCAACCCGAATCCCTGTACGAACTGGGCGGCGGGCAAGGGTTTGCCGCCGGGTTTTTGCAGGATTTCCAACCACAGCGAGCCTTCGGCGCAAGCCACTTCGATTCCACTCTTGTCCATGCCCAGCACGGTGCCGGGGATTCCCTTGCCGCTGCCGCGGCGCGTGCGCCAGATTTTGATCGCCGTCCCGTTCAACTCGCCGCAGGCGACCGGAAAGGGATTGTAGGCGCGCACCGCGCGTTCCAATTCGGCAGCGGAGCGATTCCACTCCAACCAGGCTTCCGCCTTGCTCAATTTGGCCGCGTAACTGGACTGGCCGGCATCCTGCGGTTGCGCGCGCAGGGGGCCGTTGGCCAGCCGCTGCAGCGCTCGCACGATGCAGTCGGCACCGAGGCTGGCGAGTTTGTCGTGCAGGGTTTGCGCGTTGTCTTCGCTGCTGATCGGGCATGCTTGCTGCAACACAATGTCTCCCGTATCCAGCCCGGCGTCCATCTGCATGATGGTAATCCCGGTCTGCCGGTCGTCGGCCAGAATGGCGCGCTGGATGGGTGCCGCGCCGCGCCAGCGTGGCAGCAATGAGGCGTGGATGTTGAGGCAACCGTGGCGCGGGAGCTGCAATACCGCCGGGGGCAAAATCAAGCCGTAGGCGGCCACCACCATCACGTCCGGCTGTAGCGCGCGCAATTCCTGCTGAATCACGTCGCCTTTCAGGCTGTCCGGCTGCAGCACGGGGATGCCGTGCTGCAGCGCCAAGCGTTTCACCGGGCTGGCACTGAGTTGCATGCCGCGTCCCGAGCGTCGATCCGGCTGGGTCAACACGCCAATCAGCCGGTGTTCGCTTTGGAGCAAAGTGGCCAGGGCGGCGGCGGCGAAATCCGGGGTTCCGGCAAACAGGATATTCACGTTCGCCTGCTACAGGGTTTCGCGCCGCTGTTTTTTCAGCTTGGCGCGAATGCGGGATTGTTTGAGATGCGAGAGATGTTCGACAAACACATGCCCCTGCAGATGATCCGTCTCGTGCTGGATGCAAACCGCGAGCAAACCGTCGGCTTGCAGGGTGAACGGCTCACCCTGTTGATTCAGGGCGCGCACTGTCACGCGCGCCGCCCGCCTGACTTTTTCGTAGATTCCCGGCACCGAAAGACAGCCCTCCTCCCCTTCCTCCTCGCCGCTTTGCGCCTGCAATTCGGGATTGATGAATACTTTCAGATCATCATGCGTCTCGGAGATATCCATGACAATCACGCGCAGATGCACATCCACCTGGGTTGCCGCCAGCCCGATCCCCGGTGCCGCGTACATGGTTTCGGCCATATCCCGCACTAGACGGCGCGTTTCATCGTTCACCTGCGTAACGGCCCGGGCAACTTTGTGCAGCCTCGGGTCGGGATATTGAAGTATTGGTAGTAGAGCCATAAATGCTTGCCAACTGAATAGACTAGATGCAGAATTTAAACCGGCGCAACAAGTTTGTGCCGCATTCCTTTACTTTGCTGGGGTTTTCCATGCGCAAGATTATATCGCTGATTTGCCTGCTGTTGCCCATCCTCGCCTCTGCCGATGTCGTGCAAATCCGCGAAGACGCGCCGGACCGTTATGTTGTGGTCAAGGGGGATACGCTGTGGGATATCTCCGCCCGATTCTTTATGACACCGTGGAAGTGGCCGGAAATTTGGGCCCTGAACAAGGAGCAAATCAAGGACCCGCACTGGATCTATCCGGGCGATGTGGTTTATCTGGATCGCGCGACAGGCCAGCTGGTGGTGAATCAGCCGGTGACGCCATCGGAATTGGTCAAGCTTCAGCCCAGGGTGCGGGTGCTGGCCAAAAACAGCGAGGCCATTCCGGCGATCCCGCTGAATGTGATCGGACCTTTTCTGCGCCGCCCGCTGGTGATCGAGGAAGAGGAATTGGCGCGGGCGCCAAAGCTGGTTGGCACCTATGAACAGCGCACCCTGTTGTCCGACAATGATGTGGCCTATGCGCAAAACCTGCCATTCGACCAGGGCTTGTTGTGGCAAGTCTATCGGCCCAACGTGAAATTCGCCGATCCTGATACGGGTGAAGCGCTGGGGCAGGAGGTTCTGTATCTGGGCGATGCCGAGGTGGAAAAATTTGCCGACCCCAGCACCTTGCGCATTACCCACGCCGTTCTGGAGATCAACAAAGGCGACTTTTTCGCTCAGGCCGCGGCGGGCTATTCCACCGATTTTTATCCCCGTGTGCCCAATACGCAGATCGGCGCAAAAGTCATTTCAATCTATGGCGGGGTGCAACAGGCCGGCCAATACTCGGTCATCACCCTCAACAAAGGCCGGCGTAATGGCATCGAAACCGGCCACGTGCTGGCCCTGTACCAAAAAGGCGAAACCCTCAAAACCAAGGGCCTGTTCACCCCCGATGTGAAATTGCCGGATATGCGTTACGGACTGGCCATGGTGTTCCGTGTGTTCAACAAAGTCTCTTACGCACTGGTGCTCGAGACCAAATTGCCGGTGCAAATCCTGGACAGCGCGCGCAATCCCGAATAAATGACGCTTGACCCCGGACTGGCGGACTGGCTTCGGCTTGCCATAATTCCCGGTCTGGGCGGCGAGGGGCTGCGCAAACTGCTGCTCGCCTTTGGTTCTCCCGCTGCGGTTCTGCAACAATCCCAGTCGTCGCTGACCCAATATGTGCGCCAACCGGTGGCGCGCGCGATTCTCGCCGGTGTGGATGAAACACACCTGGTGTCGGCGGCAGGCTGGCTTGCCGACCCGCTGAACCGGATCGTCACGGTAGCTGATGCGGCTTACCCGCAAGCCCTGCTCAATACTGCCGACCCGCCGCTGTTGTTGTATGTCAAAGGCCGGGTCGATCTGCTCAACACTCCCGCACTCGCCATCGTCGGCAGCCGCAACGCAACCGTCCAGGGGCTGCGCGATGCCGAGGCTTTTGCCCAATCCGCCGCCGAATGTGGTCTTTGTGTGGTCAGCGGTTTGGCGCAAGGGATCGATGCCGCCGCCCACCGGGGGGCGCTGCGCGGTAAAGGACGCACCATTGCGGTGGTCGGCACCGGCCTGGACAAGGTTTATCCGGCATCCAACCGCGAGCTGGCCCATCAACTGGCGCAAGACGGCTGCATTATTTCCGAATTTGCCCTTGGCACGCCGCCCCTGCCCGCCAATTTTCCCCGCCGCAACCGGATCATCAGCGGACTCAGCCTGGGCTGTCTGGTGGTTGAGGCGGGACTGCAAAGCGGTTCGCTGATTACCGCGCGTATGGCGCTGGAACAAGGCAGGGAAGTGTTCGCCATCCCCGGCTCGATCCACTCACCGCAAGCCAAGGGTTGCCACAGCCTGATCAAGCAGGGAGCCAAACTGGTTGAGCGCGCGCAGGATATTCTCGAAGAACTGGGATACCTGTTCAAGGCGGGGGCCGCTGCCGCCGCGCCCGACCATCCCTTGTTTCAACATTTGGGATTCGATCCGGTCGATGCGGAGACACTGGCGCAGCGCAGCGGCTTGACGATAGCGGAGCTATCCGCCATCCTGTTGCAACTTGAGCTGGACGGGGCGGTTGCCCCGATGCCCGGCGGCCGCTATCAACGAATCACCTGATTTTTTCCTATGTTCGACATTTTGATCTATCTATTCGAGAGCTACTTTGACGCGGAGAGTTATCCCGAATCGGACCGCCTTTCGGCCAAACTGAGCGCTGCCGGTTTCGAGGACGACGATATCCATCAGGCGCTGGCCTGGCTGTCCGGTTTGCGCGATTTATCCGCCGCTTCGTACCCGCCCGTCATCAACCAAAGCGGGTCGCGCTGCTATACAAGTTTTGAAGAAGACAGGATCAGCGCTGAAGGTTTGCGTTTCATCGCCTTCTGGGAACATAACAAGATCATCACCCCGATCGAGCGCGAGATGATCATCGACCGCATCATGGCCCTGGGGCGCGACAAGCTGGCTTTGGACAAGGTCAAGCTGATCGCCCTGATGGTGCTATGGAACCAGCACGATGATCTTGATCCGCTGCTGATCGAGGATCTGCTCACCCCTGCCGACGCTACCCAGCTTCACTAAAATTTCATGCCAAAAAACCTGCTGATCGTCGAGTCGCCCGCCAAGGCCAAGACATTAAAAAAATATCTGGGCAAAGATTTCGAAGTGCTGGCCTCCTACGGCCATGTGCGCGACCTGGTTCCGAAGAACGGCGCGGTTGATGTCGATCACGGATACGCGATGAATTACGAGACGATCGCGCGCAATGCCAAACACGTCGACGCGATTGCCAAGGCCGCCGCCGCCGCAGACACCATCCTGCTCGCGCCCGACCCCGACCGGGAAGGCGAGGCCATCGCCTGGCACATTTCGGAATTGCTGAAAAGCAAGCGCGCACTCAAAGGCAAGACCATGAAGCGCGTGGTTTTCTACGAGATCACCCAATCAGCCGTGCAGGATGCCGTTGCCCACCCGCGCGAGATCGCCATGCCGCTGGTCAACGCGCAACAGGCGCGGCGGGCGCTGGATTATCTGGTTGGCTTTAATTTGTCGCCGCTGCTGTGGCGCAAGATCCGCCCCGGCCTGTCGGCGGGCCGCGTGCAAAGTCCGGCTTTGCGCCTGATCGTCGAGCGTGAACTGGAAATCGAGAAATTCAACAGCCGCGAATACTGGTCGGTGCATCTGGACACGCAAAAAAACAGCACCCTGTTCAAGGCCAAGCTGTTCCAGTTCCAGGGCAAAAAGCTGGAGCAACTGGGCATTGGCAGCCAGGCTGAATACGACGCCATCCACGCCAAACTGGCCGCCGCCAAGCTGCCCCCCAAAGTGGTGCGCGTGGAGAAGAAAGGCAAGCAGCGCAGCCCCGCCGCGCCGTTCACCACCTCCACTTTACAACAGGAAGCGGTACGCAAACTGGGGATGACCTCAGACCGCACCATGCGTACCGCGCAATCGCTGTACGAAGGGGTGGACATCGGCGGCCAGACCACCGGTTTGATCACCTACATGCGTACCGATTCGCTCAACCTCGCCAACGAAGCTGTCGCCGATATTCGCGGCTACATCAAGGACAACTTCGCCGCCGATTACCTCCCGGTCAAGCAGCCGCTGTACAAGAGCAAAGCCAAGAACGCGCAGGAAGCGCACGAAGCGATCCGCCCGACCTCGATTGCGCGCACGCCAGATAGCCTGCGCGATCACCTCAATATCGACCAGATGCGCCTGTACGAGATGATCTGGAAACGCACCCTTGCCTCACAGATGTCACCGGCGCGCTTCGACACCGTCAGCGTTGATATTCGCCTCTCCAGCGACGACACCCTGTTCCGCGCCAGCGGCCAGACCCTGGTGTTCCCCGGCTTCATCGGCGTGTATATGGAAGACGTGGACGATGCCGAGGAAGAAGACAGCGCCAAGTTGCCGCCGCTGGCCGAAGGCGATGTGCTGCCCGCGGACAAACTCTACGGCGAACAACACTTCACCCAGCCGCCGCCGCGTTTTTCGGAAGCCAGTCTGGTCAAATCGCTGGAAGAATACGGCATCGGCCGCCCCTCCACCTACGCCACTATTATTTCCACCCTGCAGGCGCGCGAATACGCCACGCTCGACAAGAAACGCTTCGTGCCCACCGACGTCGGGCGCGTGGTCATCAAGTTCCTCACCGAACACTTCACCCGCTATGTGGATTACGGTTTTACCGCCAACCTCGAAGACGAACTGGATGAAGTCTCCGAAGGAAAGCGCGACTGGATCCCGGTTCTGGATGAATTCTGGAAGGGCTTCAACCAGCTTATCGTTGACAAGAAAGACGTTGATCGTCCCGGCACCGAGATTCTGGAAGAAGCCTGTCCCAAGTGCGGCAAACCGCTGTCGAAACGCCTTGGCAAGCGCGGCAGTTTCATCGGCTGCACCGCTTATCCGGAATGCGATTACACCCGCAGCTTGAGCGGAGAAGAAGAACCCGGCGAAGCGCGCAAGGAATTGGGCGCACATCCGGAAACCGGGCAACAAGTCCTGTTGTTGCGCGGCCCCTACGGCCCCTATGTCCAACTCGGCGAAGTGGTGGAAGGGGAAAAAACCAAACCGAAACGCGTGTCCTGGCCCAAAGAGCTCCCGCTGGAACAAGCAGATTTAGCCCACGCGCTGAAATTGCTCTCGCTACCGCGCGACCTGGGTCTGCACCCCGAGACAGGCAAAAAAGTCATCGTCAACATCGGTCGTTTCGGTCCCTACATCGGCCATGACGGCAAGTTCAAATCGATTCCGCGCAGCGACAGCATCTTCGACATCGGGCTCGAACGCTCGGTAGAACTGTTGGCACAGGCCAGAACCGGCGGTGCCACCGTCCTGCGCACACTGGGCGAACACCCGGACGACCACGCTCCCGTCGAAATCTGCAGCGGCCGCTACGGCCCCTATGCCCGCCACGGCAAGGTCAACGCCACCCTGCCAAAGGAAGTGACGCCGGAAGCGGTGACCCTGGAAGAAGCGCTGGAACTGATTGCCGCCAAGGCGGCCAAGGGTGGAAGCGGCAAAACCAGGACCGCCAGAAAACCCGTCGCAAAGAAAGCAGCAGCCAAAAAGACCGCCAAGACGACAACCAAAGCCAAAACAACCGCGGCAAAGGCAACGGCCGGTAAAAAAACGGCTGCCAAGAAAACAACCGCCAAGAAAAAAACTTAGCCCACGTCATGCCGGCCCAGCCCGGTATGCCTCCCGGCCGCGTAGGGTGGGTGATGCGAAAAACACCTCTACGAGTGTTCTCTACCAGACCGGCCATTTTCATATAAGCACGTGCCCAAGCAGCACGGTTGTCGATTACCCCCGCTGCCCGCCGGGAAGAAGTTCGGCGCGCTCAATAACCAGGTGCAACAATTTTCGGGCAAATCCGCTATCCGCGATTTCCAAACGACAGCGGTGTAAATCACCTTTGCGTATTCTGTGGGGTTTCACCCCACGGCGCAACCTTGAACAATAGCAGCATCCCTGGCAGTGCCAGCAACGCGCACAGCAGGAAAAACATCATCCACCCCATATTTTCCACCAGCCAGCCAGTCGCGGCATTGGCGAAGGTGCGCGGTATCGCCATCAGGCTGGTGAACAGCGCGAACTGGGTGGCGGTGTAGGCGGGGTGGGTGGTGCGGGCGATGAAGGCGACGAAGGCGACGGTGCCAAGGCCGACGCCGAGGGCTTCAAGGCCGATCACGATGGCGAGTTGCGCGCGTTCGGCGACGCCGATGACATCGAAGTGTCCCTTGGAAGCCAGCCAGGCAAAGCCGAAGATGGAGAGTATCTGCACCACGCCGAACAGCCACAGCGCGCGGTTGATGCCGATCTTCACCATCCACAGTCCGCCCAGCATGCCGCCGATGATGGAGGGCCACAGCCCGGCGTTCTTGGCGATGAGGCCGATGTCGGTCTTGGAGAATCCCATGTCGAGATAAAACGGCGTCGCCAGCGCGGTGCACATGCTGTCGCCGAGTTTGTAGAACAACAGGAAGGCCAGCACCAGCAGCGCGCTGTGCCAGCCGTTGCGGGTAATGAATTCGTGGAACGGTTCCACCACGGCTTCGCGCAGTGTCTTGGGCGGGGAGGCACGAAGCGGTTCGCTCACCATCAGTGTCATGGCGATGCCGGGCAGCATGAACAGCGCGGTGATGATGAACACCGTGCTCCAAGGTAGGAAGTCGGCCAGGATGAGCGACAGCGAGCCGGGCACCAGCCCGGCGATGCGGTAGGCGTTGACGTGGATGGCGTTGCCCAGACCGAGTTCGGCATCGCTCAACAACTCGCGCCGATAGGCGTCGAGCACGATGTCCTGGGTCGCGCTTAATACGGCGAGCAGCGTGGCGATCCAAGCGATGGCGACCAGGTCGCTGGCCGGCGAAAACCCGCCCATCGCGGCGATGGTCACCAGCAGTCCGATCTGGGTCAGCAGCATCCAGCCGCGTCGTCGTCCCAGCACCGGCACCACATAGCGGTCAAGGAACGGCGACCAGATGAATTTCCAGGTGTAGGGAAACTGGATCAGCGCGAACAGGCCGATGGTCTTGAGATCGACGTGCTCGGTGCGCAGCCAGGCAGGCACCAGATTGAACAGAAGGAATAGCGGCAGGCCGGAAGCGAAGCCGGTGAACACGCAAATCAGCATGCGGCGGGTGAAGAGTTGTTGCAAGACGGTCATGTAAAGGCCTCAAATAATCGGTCATGCTGGTCCGTCCGCATGATCGTAAATGATGAATTGTGGGCGGGGCGGGACGGTTGTTTATGGTTTGCCGGCCAGACGGTTTAGCAGCTTGTCATGGATGCCGCCAAAACCGCCATTGCTCATTACCAGAATCTGGTCGCCCGATTTGGCGACCGCAGCGACCGCTTCGATCAAATCGGAGAGATCGTCTTTTACCACCGCTTGGCTACCCATCGGCGCGAGCGCGGCGCGCGCATCCCAGCCGAGATTGCCGGCGTAACAGAAGGTCAGGTCCGCATCCTTCAGACTGGCGGGCAACGCGTCCTTCATCACTCCCAGTTTCATGGTATTGGAGCGCGGCTCCAGTACGGCGAGGATGCGCGCGCCACCGACTTTGCGCCGCAGTCCGGCAACGGTGGTGGCAATGGCCGTGGGATGGTGGGCGAAATCGTCATACACGGTGATGCCGTTGACCTGGCCTTTCACTTCCATGCGGCGCTTGACGTTTTTGAATTTGGCCAGCGCCGCCAGACCTTGTGCGACCGGCACGCCGGCGTGGCGCGCGGCGGCCAAGGCGGCGAGCGCGTTCTGACGGTTGTGTTCGCCCAGCAGGTTCCATTCCAACTTACCCTGCACTTTGCCGTTCAGCGACACCCCATCGTGTGCATCGATGTTCCAGCCGCTTTCACTCACCTCCAGCTCCTCTCCCGACGGAAGAGGAGCGCCGAAAGTTTCCACCGGCGTCCAGCAACCGCGCTGGAGCACGCGCTGCAGCGATTCCTCGCGCCCGTTGCACACGACCAGCCCGCTGCCGGGCACGCTGCGCACCAAATGGTGGAACTGGGTTTCGATTGCGGCGAGGTCTGGAAAAATGTCGGCGTGGTCGAATTCGAGGTTGTTCAGGATCGCCGTGCGAGGGCGGTAGTGCACAAACTTGGAACGCTTGTCGAAGAAGGCAGTGTCGTATTCGTCGGCTTCAATCACGAAGAAAGGCGAGTCGGTGATGCGCGCCGAAATGCCGAAGTTTTGCGGCACGCCGCCGATGAGGAAGCCGGGATTCAAGGACGCATATTCCAAAATCCACGCCAACATCGAAGCGGTCGTCGTCTTGCCGTGCGTGCCCGCCACACCCAGCACCCATTTGTCGCGCAACAGCGTATCCGCCAGCCACTGCGGGCCGGAGGTGTAGGGCAGGTGGCGATTGAGGATTTCTTCCAACAGCGGATTGCCGCGCGACACCACGTTGCCGATGACGAACCCATCGGGTTTGAGGTCGAGCTGATCCACCCCCCAGCCCTCGATCAACTCGATGCCATGGGCTTCGAGCTGCGTGCTCATCGGCGGATAGACGTTGGCATCGCAGCCAGTGACGCGGTAGCCGGATTGTTTGGCGATGGCGGCAATGCCGCCCATGAAGGTGCCGCAGATGCCGAGGATGTGGATGTGTTTTTGCATGTTTAAAATCCCAACAAAACAAACTCACCACAGAGACACAGAGAAAGCAAAACTGCTTTCGGGTTGGCCTTCCTCCGTGTCTCTGTGGTGCAAGGTTTTTACGTCCTGAAAATAAAATACACCGCACCCATCAGGCACAAACCTGCCCACAGAAAGTCCAGCTTCAGCGGCTGGTTCATGTAGATGACCGCGAACGGCACGAAGATGGAAAGCGTGATGACTTCCTGCAGAATCTTGAGCTGGCCGAGGCTGAGCTGGGTGTAGCCGATGCGATTGGCCGGCACCTGAA
>PCWU01000103.1:18865-40673 GCA_002787455.1 Gallionellaceae bacterium CG11_big_fil_rev_8_21_14_0_20_60_62
AATGCAAGTTTTCTGTAAAATGGACATGTTCTCTATTGAAAGGAAGCAAGTTTTGAAGGAATTGCGCCGCAAGGTCATTTTGCCAGTATTTCAACTGTCGGAGTTAACGACAGAGGATGACCCGCACGCGCTTAAAAGGGTTATCAACCAGGGCAAAGGACATCCAGCCCTGACCTATCAATACCGAATTAAATTGGATGAGCAAGCTGAGCGTAGTTTCAGCTACAACCTGTTTCCTGTTGTCCTTGACCGAGGGGGAGTTCCTTGGTCCCTTGGCACCATTTATATCTTGTCACAGTTGGAAGCGGAAACTAGCCCCGTCATGACGTCTTTCCAAAGCAAGGCAGATGATCTAGGTGCTTACAAAGAATGGCTGGACTCTCAGGATAGACCTGACGACTTGATGTTCCTATTTCCAAAGATCAAATTGAGGCGCCCAACGTATCGCTATCGTGGTTATCTTCAACAGCAAATTCAAGCTGGAGAGATTGCACCTGCGACCGCCAAGCGGCGCATGGGAACTGTAATCGCTTTCTACCGCTGGTTGATTGACAACAACTACTTTCAGCCAGAGTGCCCCCCATGGGAAGAAAAGAAATACCAACTTTCCTTCAAAACAACAGAAGGTCGAGCAATTTCAAAGAAAGTCATTTCCACTGACGTTAGTATTCGCGCACCAAAGTCAGAGGATCCTTTTGCAGGAACTATCCAGGATGGCGGCAGGCTTCGACCGCTCACCAGCAGGGAGCAGAAATGGATTCTTGAGGCCACAAAGGCAAAGGGCAACACTGAGTGCTACCTGTTCCAACTCTTTATGTTGGCCACCGGGGCGCGCATCCAAACAGCCGGTACGCTTCGTTTGCGGCACTTTATTCAACCTCACCCCCATTATTCGAGAGCGCTGACTGGTGAAGGCGAGGTCTTTAAGCTGAGAGCGGGGCCAGGCACAGGCATTGACACCAAGAACAACAAGAACGGCGTGCTGCAAGTTCCGCGCTCTGTGTATGAAGTGCTCCACACTTATGCCATTTCCGAGCGTGCCAAGATACGGAGGACTAGATTCGTTGCAAAGCTGGGCGAACATCCCGATCCCTACTTATTCCTGACACAGCAGGGCAATCCTTATTACACAGCAAAGGACGAGGTCCTGCGTTTTAATCCAGATTTCAACCGTCGGCACGAGAAGTCCGGTCAGCCAGTTCGACAGTTCCTCAAGGATCAAGTAATTCCATTCGTACGCGAGCATCATGATAAACACTTTCATTATCGGATTCACGACCTACGTGCCAGCTTTGGCATGAACATGACTGAACTTCTGATGAAGTTGGTGCTAGCAGAAACAATCACCCTGCATCGAGCTCGGATGACCGTGAAGGATTTGCTGTGGCATGAGAGCCTCGCCACCACCGACCTCTACCTCAACTATCGCAGTCAGATGGATGCGATTTACGAAGCGGTGAATGGCTATGGGGAGCAGTTGCAAAAGTGGACTGAACAGGCGATGAAAGGCATAGAGGTGACGCATGAATAAGCATGCAGAACACATCTTTGTCACGCGTCCGACAGTTACTATCAACCTACCGTTGGGCAAGAATACCCGCATTCTGTATCCGGAGCAGGTTATCCTGAGAATTGGTGACAAATACCACGACCTTGGCGCCTACTGCTACGCCATGCGTTCACACAAGCATCGGAAACGATGTCAAGCGCGCGAAGTTGTAATTAGTTCCTTTCTCAAGCAGCGTCCCAAGCAGGTCCTGCACCTCATAAAGGCATTATCTCGGCTTGCTACAGAGAGCGGCAGGTCTTTAGAGACGATAAATTGCTATGCGAGCGTAGGCGTAAAATTGTTCCTCGACTGGGCGGATGCCAACTGCCTTCATGACTGCCTGTCTGGCGGCGCCGCCACTCGTGAAGCATATGAGAGATGGGCAAACGAAAATTTGGAGCGCTACAGTAGGCAGGAGTTTGGCGAGAAAACACTCCACCATAGAAATTACTATATTCGCGATCTTCTTGAGGCCACGACTGGTCTCGAAGATCTCCATAGCGGAATCCGCCAAATCAAGATCCCAAAGAACCCCAATGGGTCTGATCCATTGGCGCCGCACGATTTCGCTCATGGCGTGGCCCTCAACCAAGCCTTTTTCGACGGCCTATGCAATCTAGTGCTGGAGCAACGCTCCTTTCCTTACAAGCTATTACTGCCGGACAGCCTCGGTTGGGAAGAAAGCCACCTTTGGCTTTTTCCCATTTATAAATGGCGCCTCCCCCCACATCAATGGGGAACCAAACGAGAAGAGGGTGGCCACCCACACTGGGCATACGACTACGCCGGCGGCCGCCTTTTTACTCCTGACGAGATTTCGCATCACTATTCGTTTTGGAAGTACCCATCTGAAAGAAACAAAATCGCCAAAAGACTCATAGCAGATGCAGGAAGTAGAATCAACGAGGCGAACAGAAACCCACGGGATCCTATGCGAATCAAGCTTGGCATGATTGCGCACAATGCCTTCTTGTTCCTTTTTCTCTGTAACACCGGAGCAAACGAGTCTGTGGTGCGGGAAATCGAAACGAACGGCGAGATCGACGCAGCCACTCTTAACCAGCAATTTAGATCAATCAAATTTCGGGCAGGTGGCAAACAAATCACAATTGCCATGCCCGCAACTTTCATGACATCTCTTCGACGCTTCATGGAGCTGCGCCGATACCTTCTTGGCGACATTTCCTTTCCTTACTTGTTCTTCACTTTAGGCATACATAACGCAAATCCGCCTCGGCAGTTTGGGGCAGGAGCACTTGAGTCTCTATTTTCTGTGCTCCGCGCTATCGACCCTCTACTGCCTCGCATGGGATCTCGAATACTCCGTTCCAGCGTAGCCGACTGGTACCAACGCCACCACGACGCTTCTGTCACAGCTAAGGTCCTTCAGAACTCAGAACGTACCGTGCAGATGCACTACGACGCTGGATCAGTAATTGATCACCGCGATGAAATGTCGCTCTTCCTGCATTCAGTCTCCGAGTCTGCAAAACGGCAACGCGTAATTGCGCTCAAGGATGTAGATGCTCGTTCGCTTGAAGAGGGCGGATGTTGCGAAAGCTTTGGTCATCCCGAGTTGTTGGCCGAAAATGCACCTGTGAAGCCGGATTGCAAGACTGGTCAGGGCTGCCTGTTCTGTGCCCACCGAATTCTCACCGCTAGTGAAGAGGACACACGCAAAATCGCCTCGGCTGCATTTGTCATGGAGCAGGTAATACTCGGCCCGAAGCACGAAGAAGCACTGCGTCCACTGATTTTGAAGTGTGACAGTGACCTCGCGAAGATTGCTAACTTCGGAAACTGCAGCGAGATGGTAGAGGGGGTGCGTAATGATGTGTATCAGAACGGCAATCTAACACCGTTCTTTGCAGACAAATTTCAGTTATTCCTCGAATTGGGAATCATCGCATGAAAATAGATGCGCGAATTGGATTACACAAATTCACCCAAGGCCCTGATCCTTGGGACGAGGACTGGGGTATCCGTCTCCCCTTGGGGCATATCATCTGCCGCGATGTGGATGGGACTCCGCACATGGTCAGCGAATACGTCTGGCCATGGACCGCCTATACTGCCGATCAGAAGAGATGCTTACTGCATTTTTTTTATTGGAAGCAAAACAGTAACAGAGTATCAATCATTACTGAGGACATTACACCTGAGCGCGAAGCCCGCATACGCGAACTGCAGTTTCTAATGACACGGCAAATCTACTTTGGCAGAGAAAAAGCACCAAAAACGCTCTATGAATTACTCAGATATCTGCGCAATGTCGCACGCTTTGCCGAGGAGCGCGCATGCACAGTGCAAAACGTACTATCGCAAAGTACCCTTCTTGACGCTTGTGGCGAAAGCCTTCCCAATCACGCCGTGAGTGTTTGGATAGAGTGGATTACTTTCCTTCGCACCCTCAATCCCGAAACACAACTTGGTTTCACATTGGCGAGGCCGAAGAGATGGATGGACATACTGCGGCGAGACAAGGAGTACCGCAACAACCTACGTCAAGTTGCCCCTTTACCCACGAGAATCTACGCCTCATTTATCAATAACCTCTCGACGGAACTCGATGACATTGAGGCACATAAGTCTCGGTTGCTGAATGCGCTACATGAAGCCATCACTGCCCATGCACAGGTCCGCATGACCAATAGCCGTATTCCTATCGGTCCCGCCCTAATCGAGAAGTACAAACTCGGCACATTCCTAGAAAAGCGCGGATTTGGCAGGAACTCTTTGCGAAGCATTGCTGGCGCGATCACTGATATTTTCCGTGTCTGCAAGCTACAGATCCATGTGTTTAGTGGCATGCGGGACAAAGAGGCAAACAGTCTCCCGTATCACTGCATGATCGATGAAAATGGTTCTCATGGCCGAAAACACTGTTTAATTACTGGCTATACGACCAAATTTAACAAAGGAAGACGTTTAAGGACAAAGTGGGTTACCACCGAGCTTGACGGATTCCGGGCTATCCGGCTGGCACAAGAGTTCTCGACGGCAACCTACAGTTTCCTTGGTATTAAGCCGAGCGAAGACGATGATTTTAAGGACGACTATCCGCTGTTTACTTCATGCGATTATTTGCCGTGGATGGCACGTCGTGACCTTACGGTAGAACGCATTTCGACTCCAAAGCTAATGCTTTGGGATGCTAATGATTTGTTGCGCTCGCGCCTGTGCCCACTCATCGAGGAAGAGGATATCGCCGAGTTGGAGGAAATCGACCCGTTTCGTCCCTGGCGCGATGAGCCTGAATTCGCTGTTGGGCAGCGCTGGCCATTGACTTCCCATCAGTTGCGCCGAAGCATAGCTGTTTATGCCAACGCCAGCGGCTTGGTTCGTCTTTCTTCATTGCGAAGACAGTTGCAGCACATGACTCGGGAAATGGCGTTGTACTATGGACGTGGGAGCACCTTCTGCAAGAATTTCATTGCGGACGATCCAGACGAATACAAGAAGCACGTCGCGGTCGAATGGCAGGATGGTGCCGAGGAGGCTGAGATGCTAGCCTTCGTACGCGACGTTCTGAGTTGCACCGAGCCCATGTTCGGAGGGGCGGGAAGCTTCTACGAACGGCAGCGGGAACGTGGCGTGGTTATGTCTCGCGAGGACGTTGCAAAGCAAATGAAAGCTGGATTGCTTGCCTACCGCGACGGCCCCTTGGGAGGCTGCACCCGACCGGGCATTTGTGAAACCCGCAAGGGGCTGAACCTCATTGACACCGTTTGCGCCACTGATGGGTGCAAGCATCTGATAGGCAAGCACTCAAAGATCATGCAAACAATCCGACTCAAGCGTGCAGCGATGGCACACATTACGCCCGGCTCGATATCAGAAGTGATGGAGCGGGAAGAGTTGGAGTCACTGGAGCGTGTAGAACGCGAATGGCGGTCGCAGGAACACCCTGTGGTTCACTCTAGAGGAGGTGAAGATGACTGACATTCTCAAAGACTACTTCGAAGCATTGGAGCGTCTGAAAAAGGGGAAGCCGATCAATGTTCTTAAAGGAACCAAAATCACCAACGACTCGGTTTCTTTGGAAGCAGGACGCAAGAAAGGGACAATTAAAAAGTCCCGTCCGATATTCAGCGACCTCATCGAAGCTATTGATGCGGCGGCTAAGGTCGAGACAAAGCCCGGCGACGAAATGCGATCAAAACTGGACGAGGCCAAGGATCAAGCTGCGCGCTACCGAGTGCTCTGGGAAGAGGCGCTGGCTAGGGAGGTGTCATTGGTTAAGCAGTTGTGGGACGAGCGAGATGCTTGGGCAAAGGAACGTGCAGCACTGTCGGGTGGAAAGGTCATACCCATTAGGAAGCCCGGGCGGGTTTAAGCAAAATGACAGCCCTCGTCATCACGGTGTTCCTGCTCGTCTACGTGGGGATGATCTTTGGCGGCCTTCCATTTCTTCAGATGGATCGCACCGGTATTGCTCTGCTCGGAGCGATCGCACTCGTCGCCTCACAAGTGATTAGCGTCGAAGAAGCCTTTCAGTCGTTGCACTCACCTACGTTGATTTTGCTTTTCGCCTTCATGGTGATCTCCGCGCAACTCCGATTGGGCGGCTTCTATTCTTGGATTGCACGTCGAATTGGTTCACTGAACACTCGGCCTCCCATGCTATTAGGTGCCATTATCGGTGTTGCCGCATATCTATCAGCAGTATTCAGTAACGACGTCGTCTGCTTAGCAATGGCTCCAGCGATTGCCGAGATATGTCTTGCCAGGAAGCTCAATCCCATACCTTTCCTGATTGGTCTTGCCTGCGCAGCCAATATCGGTTCCGCAGCGACGCTCATTGGTAATCCGCAAAACATGCTGATAGGTCAATCACTCAATATGTCGTTTGGTCGTTATCTTTTGGTTGCCTCCATTCCGGTAGCACTGAGCCTAATCGTGACGTGGTGTCTAATCGTGGCCTTAAGATACCGTCACGGTTGGATTGCAGCTGATTCTTACGGCCTGCCAGCCGAAGATTCGCGTAACGAAGAGGAAGCACCACTTAACCTGTGGCAGACCGGGAAGGGGCTTATGGTTGCCGTAACTCTCTTCGCGACCTTCTTGTTTGCGCCATGGCCGCGCGAGCTGATGGCATTGGCTGGAGCAGGACTTCTGCTGACCAGTCGTCGACTTCATTCGCGCAGGATGCTCGGCCTTGTGGATTGGCAACTGCTAATTCTTTTCATGGGATTATTCGTGGTCAACCATGCAATGCAGCAGACGGGACTACCTTCTCGCCTCGTGGAAGCCTTAGCGGTTTATGGTTTCGACTTGCGGACACAAGGTCCCCTATTTGTCACCAGTTTCATACTCAGCAATGTCGTTTCCAACGTGCCGGCAGTCATGCTTCTTTTACCCACGACAGTGGGTGAGCATGCCGGAACTGTGCTTGCCTTATCCAGCACCTTAGCAGGAAATCTCTTGATCGTCGGCAGCATTGCCAACATCATCGTTGTAAATGAAGCGACGCGTAGAGGCATCAAGATCGACTGGCAGGAGCATGCAAAACTTGGCGTGCCGGTAACAGTTGCCACCTTGGCGATATCAAGCGCCTATCTATGGCTGCTGGCCTAAGTCCTGCTGAGCCAGTAGCTTACCGAAATCTGCTAGCATCATGCCCCATGTGTCCATGTCTATCGGCATGGTCGGCCAATAATAAGAATTCCAAGGACGTCTGATGACAAAAGCAGCACCGAAAAAGAACGACTCATCCGCCAATATTGGTTTCGAAGCCAAGCTGTGGCTTGCCGCCGACAAATTGCGCAACAACATGGATGCGGCTGAATACAAGCACGTAGTCCTTGGCCTGATCTTCCTCAAATACATCTCGGACGCCTTCGAGGAAATGCGCGCCAAGCTCGTCGAAGGCAAGGGCGACTACGCCGGAGCCGATCCTGAGGATGCAGACGAATACCGCGCCGAGAATGTCTTCTGGGTACCAAAAGAAGCGCGCTGGTCACACCTCATGGCTTCAGCCATACAACCCACTATTGGAAAGCTGGTTGACGATGCGATGGTTGCCCTTGAACGCGACAATCCGCGCCTTAAAGGTGTGCTGCCCAAAGATTACGCCCGTCCCGCGCTTGACAAGCACCGCCTCGGTGAGCTGATCAATCTCATTGGCACCATCACACTAATAGCCACCGCCACAGAGGGCGCGGATGCCAAATCCCACCGCTCGGTTGATCTGCTCGGTCGCGTTTACGAATATTTTCTCACCCGTTTTGCCAGCGCCGAAGGCAAAAACGGCGGCCAGTTCTACACCCCTAGCTGCATCGTCCGCACCATCGTCGAAATGCTCGCCCCCTACAAAGGCCGCGTCTATGACCCCGCCTGCGGTTCCGGCGGCATGTTCGTGCAGTCGGAAAAATTCGTTCTTGAACACGGTGGTCGCATCGGCGACCTCAGTATCTATGGCCAAGAGAGCAACGCCACAACCCGCCGCCTCGCCATCATGAACCTTGCCATTCGCGGCATCGAAGCCGACTTTGGCCCCGAGCAGGCAGATACCTTCCGACGCGACCTGCACAAAGACCTCAAGGCTCAGTTCGTCATCGCCAATCCGCCTTTCAACGACTCCGACTGGCATCGCGTGGATGACGATGTGCGCTGGCAATACGGCGTGCCGCCCAAGGGCAACGCCAACTTTGCCTGGGTACAGCACTTCATCCACCACCTTGCACCCGATGGCTACGCGGGCTTCGTTCTGGCCAATGGCAGCATGTCCTCCAACCAGTCCGGTGAAGGTGACATCCGCAAAGCAATTATTGAAGCTGACTTGGTGGACTGCATGGTCGCGCTGCCCGGCCAGCTTTTCTATTCCACGCAAATTCCCGTTTGCCTGTGGTTCCTCACCCGAAACAAGAATGACGGCAAACGCCGCGACCGCCGCAAACAAACCTTATTCATCGACGCCCGCAAACTCGGCACACTGATCGACCGCGTGCACCGCGAACTGACCGACGAAGACATCGCCAGAATCGCCGGCATCTACCATGCCTGGCGCGGCGACCAATTAACCCCCTCTCCCCTCGCGGGAGAGGGCGGGGGAGAGGGGGCATACCAAGACACCCTCGGCTTCTGCAAATCCGCCACCACTACCGAAATCGCCACCCACGGTTATGTATTAACCCCCGGTCGTTACGTCGGCGCCGAAGAAATCGAAGAAGACAGCGAGCCCTTCGAAGAAAAGATGGCCCGGCTGGTCGCCGAATTGAGCGAGCAGTTCGACGTATCCGCGAAGCTGGAAAAAGCCATCGCAAAAAATCTTAGAGGTTTGGGCTACGAAGTCACGAAGCAGGGGAAATAAACCATGATCGACTACGACAAACTCCAGAAATCGCTCAAGCATCTGGAACAGCAGTTTGCCAATTACCAACTGTCACAGGATCGCGCCGAGCTCGCCGACATAGACCGCGAAGCCATCGCCGAATCCGTCATCCATCGCTTCGAGACCTGCTACGACACCCTGTGGAAAGACCTCAAGCGCTACCTCATCGAAGAAATCGGCTTGGCGGATGCCCCCAACAGCCCCAAGCCGCTGTTGAAACTGGCCGGACAGAACGACCTGTTCGCCTCCAGCGTAGAGCAGTGGCTGAAATACGCGGACGCCCGCACCAGCACCGCCCATGACTACAGCGGAGAAAAAGCGGAAGAAACCCTCGCCGTCGTCGGCGACTTCATCGACGACGCCATCGGTCTCTACCAGACCATGACGGGAACCACCTGGGAATGACCGCCGCGATAGACATCACGGCGGGCCAGCGCAAGACGCTGCTCGCACTGTTGCGCCGCTACATTCCCGGCGTTGCGGTGTGGGCCTATGGTTCGCGCGTGAAGTGGACGGCCCGGCCCAATTCCGACCTCGATCTGGTGGCCTTTACCACACCCGAGCAACAACCCCTTGTTTCAGAACTCAAGGAAGCACTGGCCGAAAGCGATCTTCCTTTTCCGGTGGATTTCCATGTCTGGGATGAAGTGCCTGAGCGCTTTCATGAAATCATTCGCAAAGAATATGTGGTCTTGCAGGAAGTCAGGCAACCGGAAAGAGGCTCGGGTATGGCAGGTGAGTGGATAAACGTCGCTCTCGAAGACGTAGCCGACGAATTGACCGTTGGTTACGTCGGCCCAATGGCTTCTGAATACGTTGATGTCGGCGTTCCGTTTCTACGGTCACTGAACGTAGAACCACTGCGAATAAACAAAAATGGCCTGAAGTTTATCACCCCAGAATTTCACCAACGAATTCGCAAATCACGACTGACTCCTGGCGATGTCGTGATTGTCCGAACTGGGAAACCTGGTGCTTGTTCAGTGATCCCGGAGTGGCTTGCTGATGCGAACTGCTCCGACCTCGTAATCGTCCGGTGCGGGAAGCGGCTCAACAATCGCTTCCTCGCCTACTACGTCAACACAGTAGCCTCTGACCATGTCGCAGCCCATCTCGTCGGGGCTGTGCAGCAGCACTTCAATGTCGGCTCAGCTCGCACGCTGCGAATCAATCTCCCTCCGCTTTCAGAACAAAAAACCATCGCGCACATCCTTGGCACACTGGACGACAAGATCGAGTTAAACCGGCGGATGAACGGGACGCTGGAGGCGATGGCGCGGGCGCTGTTCCAGAGCTGGTTCGTGGATTTCGATCCCGTCCGCGCAAAACTCGATGGCCGCCAACCCACCGGCCTCGACGCCGCCACCGCCGCGCTCTTCCCTGCGCATTTCCAGGAGTCACCGCTCGGGCATATTCCGCAGGGCTGGACGGCTGGCACGCTTAGCGAAGGCTTTGATCTCACCATGGGGCAATCTCCGCCCGGCGATACTTACAACGAAGACGGCGATGGAATTCCTTTCTATCAAGGTCGAACAGACTTTGGTTTTCGCTTTCCGACGCGCCGAATTTATTGCACCGCACCAACACGCTATGCCAAGCCAGGCGATACGCTGGTCAGCGTCCGCGCTCCCGTTGGCGACATCAACATGGCGGATGAGGAATGCTGTATCGGACGAGGAGTGGCAGCAGTGCGTCACAAGAGTGGCGCAGTTTCATTTACCTACCATGCGATGGAAAATCTTTCGCCCGACTTCGCTCTCTTTGAAGGTGAGGGGACAGTATTCGGTTCCATTAACAAGCAAAGCTTCGAGAATCTCCGTTTCGTGATACCGCCGCAAGAAATAGTTGCGGCCTACGAGCAAATAGCAAAGCCGCTCGACGATCAAATTTACACGTTAGAACACCAATCCCGCTCTCTTGCTGCCCTGCGCGACTCGCTGCTGCCGAAACTGTTAAGCGGTGAATTGAGTGTGACCGAAATACCATGACCAATATGCCAGAAGAAATCCTGCAGCCATCCGCACCAGAGGTCGATACGAGTTCGGCACCAAAGGACTTGCGGGCAGAACTAATGGCCGACTTGAAATCAGAGTTCACCGCCAACCTTTCGGCAGCGGGAACGCTTCCGAAAGTGGCTTGTGAAGCATTGGTCTCATTGCTTGGTGCGAATGGCACAACTTCTGCTGACATCATTTTGGCACTCGCCTTAGAAGACCCAACTCAATCGGAGGTGGCAAATGAGTGAGGTGATTCGCTCAATCCGGTTCGAGCATTTTCGCGGCATCCCCGACAGCGACTTTAAACTCAAGGGAAAAAGTCTCGTGCTGCTTGGGGCAAATGGGAAGGGCAAGAGTGCTGTCGTAGACGGCATCGAGTTCTTGTTTTCTGGGCAGGTGAGCCGCTTCGTTGGGACGGGGACGGGAAGCATCGACCACAATGATGCGATTCGGCACGTGAGGAAACTTGGCGTCCCAAAAGTCACGCTTTCTCTCAGCCCATCGAACGGTGCCATTAGCAGAAGCTTGGACTCCGAAACGCTTTCGATTACCGACCGGCAATCTGTGAAGGACTACCTAGCGAACCATCCTGGAGTTGATGCTTTTATTCTCCGGCGATCAAAGATTCTGGATTTTGTTTGCGACCAAGATGCTGACCGATACCGGAAGTTCATCCAGCTGCTCGGTGTTTCACATGTTGACACGTTGCAGCGAACCTTTGTCGAGGCCGAAAAGCAGGCGAAAGATTCTGCACAACGGGCACGGACTACCCATCTGACGAAGCTGGCCGTGTTTCGGGATCCTGTCGCAAATTTCGTCCCTCTGAATCTCGCTCAGGTGCTAGTGCGGGTTTCAGACACGGTTGCAGCGATTGGACTTGAGAAACTGGCTGAATGGTCCGATGCGGAAATCCGACTGCCTCTGCTCAAAGCAATGCGCCCGGAAGCCAACAAGGAAAAGATTGATGCCCTGACGAGAGCGCTCGTCAGCTTGGAGAATCCGCTGCCAACTGACATCGGAAGTGACATCACAACGGCCAATGCGCTGCGCCAAAAGCTGGTAACGCTGGACACGTTTTCAGTCGATGCGCCACGGAGCAATATTATCGCCGAAGCGGCTAGCTATCTGACCAAACATCCGACGGAAACGAGTTGCCCGCTTTGCGAGAAGGAGTTCGATCAACCGCTAGCGGACGTTCTCGTACGCCTCAAACAGCGCGGTGACGCCTTGCGCGAACTGAGAGAAGCTGTAGCCAATCGCAAAGCAGCCGTTGGCCGCATACAGCGATATGGTGAAGCTGTCGCGGCTCAGATTGCTAAAGACCTCACGCATTCAGCACTGCTTGAGACGGTGACCAAGCAAACGCTGCGTGACGCACGCGCATCAACTCTTCGTTGGCTACGCTCAATAAAACGGACAGAAAGTATTTCCACTGGTTCAGACCTAACGGCACCGCAGCGCCTCTCCACTTTGGGGGCTACCCGCAGCGCATGCGCGACGGACCTGAAGGAGCAGAAAGTGGCACTGGTCCCGCCGGACATGTCGAAACTCGAAGCTGCTATCGCTTTGGTTGAAAAGGGTATCGCTGCACACGCTGAAATAGCCGCTGCCGAGGGGGCAATCGGCTGCACCAACGAGTTAGCACGGAGGGCTGCCGTGGCAAAGGACGCCTTTTCCAAGGCGCGTGAAAGTGCAATTCAGAAGGTCTTTGAGGCGATTGCTAAAACCGTTCTCGATTACTATCAGCGCCTTCATGATGTTGTTGACGACAGCGAACACTCCGAATGCACCGCACTTGAGCTAAAGCCAACGTCGAGGGCAGCAGCCGGAGGGTTGCGGCTAGCAATTCAGTTTCTTGGCTTGGCTGATTCCAAAGACCCGCGAGCGTTTCTCAGTGAGGGGCACCTAGATTCGCTTGGCCTCTGTCTCTTCCTTGCGACGGTTCGAATTTTCAATCCTCCCGGCTCACTTCTTGTACTTGATGACGTTCTTACCAGCATTGACCGTGAACATCGCCGCCGCGTGGGTGAACTCCTTTTCCAAGAGTTCGCGGATTACCAAATCGTGCTCACCACGCACGACGAGCATTGGCATGACTTGCTGAACACTTCGGTGCGTGCTTGGGGCATCCAAGGGAATTGGGCTTTCATCAAGGTCGAGGGCTGGAGTGTAGACTCAGGCCCCTCGTTTTCTGAGGTCGACAGCTCGTGGGAGTTCGTCGACGCCCATCTGACCGAGGCAGATTATCGCGAACTAGGCGGACCATTCCGGCTCATCCTCGAAGACTTTTTGAAGCGAACCGCCGTAAAGCTCGAATTGAAGGTTAAGTTCAAGTTCGACGGGAAATATACGTCGGGTGATTTCGCGAACGCGGGCATTCAAGACTCGATTCGCGACACGTTAATCAAGTTGGCTCCGACTGAGGACACAGCGATTCGGACCGATGTTGGGCGTGTATTTGGTCAGGGAGACTTGGTGAACTTCCTCAGCCATGACAACCCTGGGCGGCTCGAAGTGACTTTCGATCAGGCAAAGGACTTTGTTCGCGGCGTACGAGACCTGACAAAAAGGTGTGAGACACACAAAATAATCAAAGGACGATAACGATGTCCCTGAACGAATCCATTGTCGAAGACGCCACCCTGACCTGGTTCGGGGAGTTGGGCTATGCCATTGCTCACGGGCCGCACATGGCCCCCGGCGAACCGGCGGCGGAGCGGGATTCGTTTGCCGACGTGGTGCTGGTTGGCCGCTTGCGCGATGCGATCTGGCGCTTGAACCCCGCCATACCGGAAGAGGCACGCGAGGATGCGTTGCGCAAGGTGTTGCGCGTTGGCACGCCTTCGCTGACGCAAACCAACCGCGCATTTCACGCGATGTTGCGCGATGGCGTGCCGGTGGAATACCGGCGCGAGGATGGCAGCATTGCGGGCGATCATGCGCGGCTGGTGGATTACGACAACGCCGGTAACAACGACTGGCTGGTGGTGAACCAGTTTACGGTGATCGAGGGGCAAAACAACCGGCGGCCCGACATCGTGGTGTTCGTCAACGGCCTGCCGCTGGCGGTAGTCGAGCTGAAAAATGCGGCGGATGAGGATGCGACGATCTGGTCGGCTTTCAATCAACTGCAAACCTACAAGCAGCAAATCGGCAGCCTGTTCAACTACAACGAGCTGCTGGTAGTGTCCGACGGTACGAATGCGCGCATCGGTTCTCTGACGGCGAGCCAGGAATGGTTCAAGGTTTGGCGCACGGTCGATGGCGAGGGCGACGCGCCCAAGACGGCGCTGGAGCTGGATGTGCTGGTGCGCGGGGTGTTCGAGCCGAGGCGCTTCCTCGACCTACTCCAGCATTTCATCGTGTTTGAGGAAGATACGGACAGCGACCGGCTGCACAAGATCATTGCGGGCTATCACCAGTTCCACGCGGTGAACGCCGCCGTGGAAGAAACCGTGCGCGCAAGCGGCATGGCGGAAGAAAACCTGCTGCGCCAGGATCAGGGCAATTACTGGACGGGCAGGATGCACGGCGGCAAGCCGGGCGACCGCCGCGCCGGGGTGGTGTGGCACACGCAGGGCTCGGGCAAGAGTTTTTCCATGCTGTTCTACGCCGCGCGCGTGGTGCGCCATCCGGCGATGAAGAACCCGACCCTGGTGGTGCTGACCGACCGCAACGATCTGGACGACCAGCTCTTCGGGCAATTCCAGCGCTGCCACGAGTTGCTGCGCCAGATGCCGGTGCAGGCGGAAAGCCGCGAACGATTGCGCGAATTGCTGCAAGTCGCCAGCGGCGGTGTGGTCTTCACCACGATACAAAAGTTCATGCCGGAGAAGGGCGAGAAGATGGCGGAGCTATCGCCGCGCCGCAACATCGTGGTGATCGCCGACGAGGCGCACCGCAGCCAATACGATTTGATCGACGGCCTCGCGCGCAACCTGCGCGATGCATTGCCGAATGCTTCGTTCATCGGCTTCACCGGCACGCCCATCGAGAAGAACGATGCCAACACGCGGGCGATCTTCGGCGATTACATCAGCATCTACGACATCCAGCGCGCCGTGGCGGACAAGGCGACGGTGCCGATTTATTACGAGAGCCGCATTTCCAAGCTGGGGCTGAATGAGGCTGCGCTGCCGGAGATCGACGAGGAGTTCGACGAAATCACCGAGGGTGAAGAAGACGCCAAAAAGCAGAAACTGAAAACCAAATGGGCGGCGCTGGAAGCCTTGGTGGGCGACCCGAAGCGCATTGCGCTGGTGGCTGCAGACCTGGTGCAGCATTACGAGCGCCGACTCGAAGCGATGGATGGCAAAGCCATGGTGGTGTGCATGAGCCGTCGCATTTGCGTTGACCTTTACAACGCCATCATCAAGCTGCGGCCGGAATGGGCGAGTGCCAAAGACGACGACATCGAAATCGAAAAGAAGCAAGCCTGTGTCGCCAAGATTGTGATGACCGGCAGCGCCGACGATGGCCCGGACTGGCAGCCGCACATCCGCAACAAACTGCGCCGCCGCGAACTGGCAACGCGCTTCAAGGACAGCAAAGACCCGTTCCGCATCGTGATCGTGCGCGATATGTGGCTGACCGGCTTCGACGCGCCATGCCTGCACACGATGTATGCCGACAAGCCGATGCGCGGTCACGGCCTGATGCAGGCCATCGCGCGCGTGAACCGCGTGTTCCGCGACAAACCCGGCGGTTTGGTGGTGGACTATCTGGGGCTTGCCGATCAATTGAAGCATGCGCTTTCCATTTACACCGAGAGCGGCGGTCAGGGCAGCCCGAGCATTGATACCGCGCAGGCGATTGCGATGATGCAGGAGAAGCACGAAGTCGCTTGCGCCATCATGCACGGCTTCAACTGGGACAAGTGGACGACCGGCACGTCAGCCGAGCGCCTTGGCTTGATTCCCGCAGGGCAGGAACATGTGTTGCTGCAAGAGGACGGCAAGCAACGATTTACTCAGGTGGTTTCCGATCTCTCTCGCGTGTTTGCACTCTGCGCGGCAACGGATGAAGCCATCGAATTGCGCGACGACATCGCCTTCTTTCAGGCGATCAAGGCTCAGCTCGTCAAGTCATCCGGCACGCAACGCCCGCCGGAAGAAATCGACGCCGCAGTCCGGCAGCTCGTCTCCAGGGCGATCATGGCGGAAGAAGGCATCATCGATGTGTTCACCGCCGCAGGCTTGAAGAAGCCGGACATCAGCATTCTTTCAGACCAGTTCCTGGCCGAAGTTCGCGGGCTGAAGCACAAGAATGTAGCTGCCGAGTTGCTGGCGAAGCTGCTCAAGGATGAAATCAAGAAGCGCTCCTTGCGTAACCTTGTGCAAAGCCGTGCATTTTCAGAAATGCTCAAGAGCACGCTCAACGCCTATCACAACCGCGCCATTGCCACGCAAGAGGTCATCGAAGAGCTGATCAAGCTGGCCAAGGAGATGGATGCAGCAACCAAGCGCGGCGAAAATTTGGGGCTGAACGAAGACGAGATCGCTTTCTACGATGCGCTTGCTGCGAACGAGAGCGCGGTGCAGGCGATGGGCAACGATGAACTGAAAGTGATTGCCGCCGAACTGGTTACCCAAGTGCGCAAGAGTGTGACCATCGACTGGGCGGTGCGTGAAAGTGCGCGCGCCAGAATCAAGGTGATGGTGAAGCGCATCCTGAAAAAGCACGGTTTCCCGCCCGATTTGCAGGAAGAAGCGACCAAGACGGTGCTGGCTCAGGCGGAGTTGCTGTCGGCCTTGTGGGCAGTATAGATGGATGCGTGCTTTGGGGAAAATTGACCGTCTCTTTAGTATCAGAAGCGGCAGTCAAGCAAGACTACCTAGAATGACCGCAGTGGATCATCTGACAATGCCTGTCAATAGACTACCAGTCCAATCAGAATCTAAGAAGTTCAAGCGGCTCTATTTCTAGCGCTTCGGCCAATTTACAGATGTTCACAATCGCAATGTTGCGCTGGCCTCGTTCCACACCACCTAAGTAACTTCGCGCAAGCCCACTCTCAAGAGCAAGATTTTCTTGAGACCATTCACGCGCCTTTCGCAATTCGACTAGCCGAGAGCCAAACAACACCCGAGGGTCTTTTTTGCTTATTTTATTGGGTATCCGGATTAAACGGTGGATGAGGCAATATCCGGTTGCCCTGCTTTCATTTTCAGACTCCGGATTATCGGGTGGATGTCGCTTGACATGGTTCCGCAAGTTGATACCATGCAAAGTATGAACGCCACGCATCGAAAGACACTTGCCGCAGTATTTGCAGATCCGGTTTCGGTATCACTCGAATGGCGGCGCATCGAGGCATTGCTGGTGGCGGTAGGCTGCCGCGTGATCGAGGGCAATGGTTCGCGGGTGCGCTTTGAGAAGGACGGGCAGATTGCCGCCTTTCACCGTCCGCACCCGGCCAAGGAAGCGAAGCCGTATCAGGTACGCGATGCGCGGCAATATCTGGAGAATTTGGGGGTAAGACCATGAACACGATGGAATACAAGGGCTTTGCAGCCCGTGTTGAATACAGCGAAGAGGATGGGTGCTTCATCGGCCATGTAGCTGGCATCCGTGATGTGATCGGCTTTCATGGCAAGAGCGTAGCTGAGTTGCGCGCTGCTTTCGAGGAGGCCGTAGATGACTATCTGGAGACGTGCAAGAAGGCGGGCAAGAATCCAGATAAACCGTACTCCGGGCAGTTCCGCCTGCGGCTCACTCCTGAGCTGCATGCGCGTGCCGCGATGGTCGCTGAGACTCGCGGCAAGAGCCTGAACACTTGGGTCTCTGAGGCGATTGAAAAGAGCATTGCGGCATGAAAACCTCTCACTACGACGTAGCTGACCATCTTCGTACTTCGGATGAGATGGAGATATACCTAGAGGCTTGCATCGAGGTGGCTGAAGGTGATTCGGCTTTCATCGAAAAGGTGCGAATGGATATTGCTCGTGCTCAGGACAAGCAACTTATCCTGACTCGGAGGGAGTCGATGCGCTTGCTGGAGTTAATTGAGAATCCGCCGCCCAGGAATGATAAATTCCTTCAGGCGATGAGTCGGTATCACAGGAGAAAGTCGTGAGTATTGAGACAAAATCCATGCACATCACCCCCGTCGGCGGGAACGTCTTTGCCGACTTGGGATTCCCGCCAGAAGAAGCTGCTGCGCTGAAAGCTGAATCGGATCGCATCATCTCAGAAAATCTGGCCAGAAAGAGCGCTGTTGATCGTATGCAAGCTGCACCGCGCTTCTTTAATCAGGAAGAGTGGAAAGCCTTAGAGACCTATGATGGGCAAGTTGCATCCGGCGATCCAGAAGGTCGCGTTCCGGATAACCTGGAAGCAGACGACAACGAGTAACACTCAACGCAACACAACCACCGATTATCTATGATGCCCGGAACGGAATAGCCAAACCACACTGGATCTGGTTTTCGATTCAGGCAAGTTCTAACCCAAAGACCGGCTCAATCCACCCGATAATCCGGATACCCATTTTATTTTGCCTAGCCATGCGAACATGCTATGGCTTTGGTTACTATGGGGCCACGCTCTATAAGTGACAAATTGGATCTAGTGCGGTAGAGTCATCGTCGTTCGAGTCCCCTATTCTTGTTTTTGCTTCCGGATGTGAACCTTGCACAAACTGAGGATACTGACAATGGAACAGAGCGATCTCCTGCAGCTTAAGCGCGAGGTGTTAGATCAAGGACCAGAAGCTGCGTTACCCTGCAATTTGTCCGACAATTGGTTAGGTATGCTTGCACGAGATATTGAGATGTTGCAGGAAGAGACCAACAGCGACCATAGCTACCTCAGTGCACCGTTAACCATCATTGTCCAACTTTCGTTAGGAAAATCTGGGCAGTCGGAAGGCTCAATATCGGTTGAAGAACTCATCGAATACTTACAGTATCTGCAAATTGAAATTGTGCTCGAAATTGCTCGCCGGAACTCCGATATAAACATTGTGCCAGCGACAATGGAAACGATCTTTACGAACCGAGGCGCAATGAGGACATTCACAAGTGGCCAATGAAGATTTTTGTCGGACGGTAGATCACGCGCCAGAACCACGCTCCATAGGGGACCAGTAACACTGCTTGAGCGCGGCGAAAAAATGGACACAACGGCTTGGAATTGTCCATCAAGATGCGAAACACAATGGACAGACGGGAAGTGGTTATCTAGTTGATTTTTCAGAAAGATACTCAGTCCATTAAGTGCGGACTTGGGTGTGAACTATGTACTCGAACAGCGCAATGCCCCAGCTTGCCAGCGCCGCCACATACCAGGGCGAGGCCGAAAGATTTTTCAGATGCCCATACCAGGCAAAAGTCATGAACAGATTTGACACTGCCAGCATCAGCGCGGTGATCAGGAGCGGATTGGAGATCAGGTTCATTTTGCGGTACAACAGGGCAGGCAACGGCGCGCATTGTGGCGCAATTGCCAGCCGCCGACCAGCATCCCGCTGGCGGGTATAATCCCGCACCATGCTTGCATTGAAACTTTTCATCACGCGCGCGCGCGCATAACCACACTCATGGATCTCATTCTGCTGCTCAAAGCTGCTTTCCTCGGCACGGTCGAAGGCTTGACCGAATTTCTGCCCATCTCTTCCACAGGCCACCTGATTATTTTGGGCGACCTGATTGGCTACAACGACGAAACCAGCAAGGTGTTCAAGATCGTGATCCAGCTCGGTGCGATCCTGGCGGTGTGCTGGGACTACCGCGTGCGCCTGGGAAAAATGCTGCGCGGCCTCGGCAGCGAACCGGTGGAACAGCGCCTAGCCTCGTTGCTGATCATTGCCTTCCTGCCGGCGGCGGTGCTGGGGCTGATGTTCCACTCCGCCATCAAAGCCTATCTTTTCAATCCGCTCACGGTCGCCACCGCGCTGATCGTGGGCGGCTTCATCATCCTGTATGTGGAGCGGCGCGCCTACCATCCGCGCATCAATTCGGTCGACGAGATGCGCTGGCCGGATGCGCTCAAGGTGGGATTCGCCCAGGCGCTGGCGATGATACCCGGCACCTCGCGTTCCGGTGCGACCATCATGGGAGGATTGATTTTCGGGCTGAGCCGCAAGACGGCGGCGGAGTTTTCCTTCTTCCTCGCCATCCCCACCATGTTCGGCGCGACGGCTTACGACCTGTACAAAAATTGGACTTTGCTCAAGCTGGAAGACTTGCCGGTGTTTGCGGTCGGCTTCGTCGCCGCATTCATTGCCGGAATGTGGGCGGTGAAGACATTTATCCGCTTTATTTCCAACCACACATTTGCGGTGTTCGCCTGGTACCGCATCGTGTTCGGGTTGGTGGTGCTGGCCAGCGCTTACACCGGACTGGCGAACTGGACGCCGGCCTAGCAGCCTGTCGGACTTAAGGCAAATCGGCTGAAAATCCGTCTGGCCGGTGCAGATTTCACCGCTTTTTTGGTTAATAGAATAACTATTGACCTGCAAAACCGGCAAAATCCGCCCTCTCCCAGCCGAATTTTCGCTACGATTCGTCGAGTCCGACAGGCTGCTAGCGTCAAAACTTTAGCTTTGTTCCCACGGCAGCCCGACCGCGCGCCAGCCGTTGAGGAGGTTGCGCCGGTTTTCCGGACTCTTGTCGCCCTCAAACCCTTCCAGGATGTTGTAGCAATCGGTGTAACCGGCCTGTGTTGCCAGGATGGCGGCGCTGTGCGACCGCTGGCCGCTGCGGCACAGAAACAGCACCAGCGCTTCCTTGTCCACTTGCTGTTCCAGCGCCGCCATGAAATTAGGATTCGGCTTCATCGCGGGGTAACTCATCCATTCGATCTCGACCGCGCCCGGCACCCGCCCGACCCAGTCGATTTCAGCACGCGTGCGCACATCCACCAGCTTCGCGCCCGGCGCGGATTGCCAGATTTCGTAGGCTTCTTCCGGGGTGATTGCGCCTTCATACGGCAGATTCAGTTCCTTGGCGCGTTGTTGCGCGGTTTTCAAAATATCGGTGATTTTTCCCATTTTCCAGTGACCCGTGATTAATCTTTTAGTTGTGCGGTGCTATCCTGCGCACCCGTCCCAATACTATCCCATCAACGATGAAAAATCACATACACGCTGTTGCGCTTGACCGCTCCGCCGTGTTTGAACCGGCGCATCCCGCCCGTTTTGCCGCCGCACGCAAAAGCACGTGGGTGAGTATTCTGATCAATCTGCTGCTGTCCATTTTTCAGGTCACGGGCGGGTTTTTCGGCAAGTCGCAATCGCTCATGGCCGATGGCATGCATTCCTTTGCCGACCTCGTTTCCGATGTGCTGGTGCTGTTCGCCAACCGTCACGGCAACAAGCATGCGGATGCCAATCACCCCTACGGTCATGCGCGCATCGAGACGGCCGCGTCGCTGATTTTGGGCGCCAGTCTGGCCGCGCTCGGGGCCGGCCTGCTGATCGCCACCGGACTGCGCTTGCAGCATCCGGAGCAAATCCATGCCGTCCATCCCTACACCCTGTGGATCGCCATCATCGCGCTTGTGGCCAAGGAAGGCATGTTCCGCTACATGCTGGCGGTGGCGCAGCGTGTGCGCTCGCAGATGTTGGTGGCGAACGCCTGGCATGCGCGTTCGGACGCGGCCTCCTCCCTCGTGGTCATCGTCGGCATCATCGGCAATCTGATGGGTTATACCTTCCTGGATCTGGTCGCGGCCGGGGTGGTCGGCGTGATGATCGCCTACATGGGCATCCAGTTCGCGCGCGACGCGCTGATGGAACTGGTGGACACCGGTCTGGACGAAAAGGAGGTGCGCGCCATCCGCAACACGCTGAAAGCGGTGCCCGGGGTGATGGGACTGCATGAGCTGCGCACCCGCAAGATGGCGGACAACGCGCTGGTCGATGCGCACATCATCGTCGATCCGCGCATCAGCGTGTCGGAAGGGCATTACATCGCCGAGGCGGCGCGC
>PCWU01000103.1:40688-42101 GCA_002787455.1 Gallionellaceae bacterium CG11_big_fil_rev_8_21_14_0_20_60_62
TGTTGCTGGCCCATCTTTACAAGCGTCTGGGCTATGAACTGCCGGTCTCGACTGTCATCGTTCTGCACTATCTCGACGGCAAAGTGGAAGCGGATATTCTGCTGGATGACGACCTCGATCCGGCCCTGCTCCAGGAACAATGCGCGGCTATCACGGCAGACGACACCTATTTTCGCCGTCTTACCCTGTATCGGGAAATTGCACCAAGTTAGTGCGCAGAATAGAATTTCCGCCCCGTTTTTGGGCATGTGTCGCGCCGCGATGCGGCGACAAATATGGCACAATGCGATTTCTGCGAGGCGGCGTCTCTGGCATGGTTCCTGCTCATGATGTGCGTGGCGCTTCAAGTTTCAACTGTTTTAAACTTTTTTAAATTGTTTTATTTCTTCTGGGAGAAAGAGTATGGCCAAGACTGCCGCCGATGTTCTGAACATCATCAAGGAACAAGGCATCAAATTTGTTGATCTGCGTTTTACCGATACCCGTGGCAAGGAACAACACGTTGGCGTGCCTATCAGCGCCGTTGATGAAAGCAAGTTTGAAGACGGTCATGCTTTTGATGGCTCCTCCATCGCCGGCTGGAAAGGCATTCAGGCTTCCGACATGCTGCTGATGCCGGACCCCGATTCCGCCTATATTGACCCGTTCTTTGAAGAACCCACGCTGGTGATGACTTGCGACGTGGTCGAGCCGACCGATGGCAAGGGCTATGATCGCGACCCGCGCTCCATCGCCAAGCGCGCCGAAGCCTATCTGAAATCCACCGGCATCGGCGACACCGCCTTCTTTGGCCCGGAACCCGAATTCTTCATTTTTGATTCGGTGCAATGGAAAGTCGATATGTCGGGCTGTTCGCTCAAGATCAACTCGGAAGAGGCGGCCTGGTCAACCGGCGAGAGTTTCGAAGGCGGCAATACCGGCCACCGTCCGATGGTCAAAGGCGGCTATTTCCCGGTTCCCCCGGTGGACAGCCTGAACGACATCCGCGCCGCGATGTGTCTTGCGCTGGAAGAGATCGGCATCCCGGTCGAGGTGCATCACCACGAAGTGGCGACCGCCGGCCAATGCGAGATCGGCACCCAGTTTGCCGCCCTGGTCAAGCGCGCCGACTGGACCCAGATTCTGAAATACGTGGTGCAAAACGTGGCCCACCAATACGGCAAGACTGCCACCTTTATGCCCAAGCCCATCGTCGGCGACAACGGTTCCGGCATGCACGTGCACCAGTCGATCTGGAAAGACGGCAAAAACACCTTTGCCGGCAACGGCTATGCCGGCCTGTCCGAGACCGCGCTGTTCTACATCGGCGGCATCATCAAGCATGCCAAGGCGCTGAACGCGATTACCAATCCGAGCACCAACTCGTACAAGCGCCTGGTCCCGCACTATGAAGCGCCGGTGAAGATGGCCTAC
>PCWU01000164.1:0-1936 GCA_002787455.1 Gallionellaceae bacterium CG11_big_fil_rev_8_21_14_0_20_60_62
CCGGCTGAAGTCGGGCTGATTCTGTCCGGCACCGCCCTTGCCCCTCGCCTCGGCTTTGCGCGGCCGGAACGGGTCCGGCAAGCGTGCAGAATTATCGTAGGCAAAAGGTTCGTAAGGTTTGATATCGGGTGGCGGCTCGACCTTGCCGCGCATGTCGGCACCGGCGTTATTTACGAAATCGCGCAGATCCTGAAACTCCTCGTTGCTGCAGGCAGACAGGAGGAAAGCGGCCAACAACAGCGTGAAAGCTTTTCTCATTTTTTCTTCCTCGCTGCCTGTGCCGCGCGTTTCTGCGCGGCCAATTCCGCATCATCCAGGTAGCGGTAGGTTTTGGCCGTGGCTTCCAGGCTCAAGGTCCCGGCTACACCTGCGGCTACCGCGCTTGGAGAAATGCGGATATCGTTCAGCGTAACGATCCGTGGCAATTGGGAAACATCGCTGGCGAAATTGCCCAGATCGTCATAGCTGCCGATAACTTTGATTGCAATCGGCTGTTCGGTGAATACCCCGTTGGGCACTTCAAGGCCCGGACGGAACAGCTCAAATTGCAAACCGCGCCCCAGCCCGGCCTGGTTGATATCGGTGAGCAGCGCATCCATTTCGGATTTGCTCGGCAACTGCTTCAACAAGGCACCGAACGACTGTTGCGTGTCAAGCAACTGCTTCTTGATGATATCCAGGTTGATCGCCTGGCGCTTCTTGGCCAAATAAGCATCCTTCAGCGTTGCCTCTTCCTGCTGGATCCGTTTCAGCCCCTCATATTGGTCTTGCCAATCCAGAAACGCTCCCGCCACCACCACGACCAGAAACATTGAAACATAGGCGGTCAACTTAACCAGCCAGGGCCAACTGCCCGGCTTGTTGGGATCAATACTTTTTATTTCTTCAAGAAAGTTCATTTGCACGCCCTAGCCTTTCTTCCCTGTTTTGCCCGCTACCGGGGCGGCCGAGTCGTCTTGCCGGGTCAGATCGAAGTTAAGCGAAAATTCGTTCAACCTGGCCCCACCGACATTCGTCGCGTGGATTTCCACCAGGGTCGGCGAGCTCATCCAAGATGAATCCTCGATCGAGCGCATCAGGGTGGAGACCCTGGCGTTGGACTGTGCATAACCCACCACGCTGATTTTTAGCCCGTTCTGGCGGAGTGTTTTGAGATGCACCCCCTCCGGCAAAATACGCAACATCTGGTCAAGCAAATGCACCACATCGGCCCGCGTCGATTGCAGGTTCTCAACCACTGTCTTGCGCGCCAGCAATGACTGCGTCTGTTCGCGCAATTTCCTGATTTCGGCAATTTGCTTGTCCAGCACCGCGGTTTCCTGTTGCAGATAGGCGTTGCGGCGTTCCTGATACGAAATCTGGGCGCCGATGGCGACGTGCACGAGTCCGACAATCATTGCGCCGAAAAGCAGCGACAAGGCGCTTAGCACAATAAATTGCATCTGCTGTGCACGGCGCTTCTCCTCGCGGTGCGGCAATAGGTTAATTCGCATCATGACGGGTCAAACCTCCGCATTGCCAAGCCGCACGCAATCATTAGAGCCGGCGCATCCGCCTGCAACTGGCGCGGCTTGATCCGGCTCGACAGTGACATTAGTTGAAAGGGATTGGCCACCAAAGTGCTGACCTGGGTACGGGTTGCCACCGCTTCGTCCAGGCCGGCCAGCGCCGCGCATCCGCCCGACAGCACCACATAGTCCACTTCGTTATACTGGGTGGAAGTAAAGAAGAACTGTAGCGCGCGCGAAACTTCCATCGCCAGATTCTCACGAAACGGTGCCAGTACATCGCTCTCGTAGTTTTCCGGCAATCCGCCGTTGCGTTTGCCCGCCTCCGCTTCTTCAGCGGTCAGGCCAAACGCCGCCTGAATTTGCTGGGTCAACTGGGCGCCGCCTACTTGCTGGTCTCGCGTATAAACCGACTGGCCGTTGCGCAA
>PCWU01000164.1:1948-6078 GCA_002787455.1 Gallionellaceae bacterium CG11_big_fil_rev_8_21_14_0_20_60_62
ATTGCGCGCAAATCTGCTCAAGGGCGGCTTCGGCGGCGTAGGGCTCGACATCCATCACAACCGTGCGCAAACCTGCGGCCTGCGCCGCCGCGACCCGGTCCTCGACATTCACTTTGCGGGATGCCGCCAGCAGGACTTCAATTTCTTCCGGATTCGCCGCCGAGGGGCCGATCACCTGAAAATCGAGATTCACTTCTTCCAGCGCGAATGGTATGTATTGGTTGGCTTCAGTCTCGACCTGGTATTCGAGATCGTCTTCGCGCAAACCGGCCGGCAACATGATTTTCTTGCTAATCACGGTGGCGGCAGGCAGGGCGAGGCTGACATTGCGGATGCGGGAGCCCATGCGCTTCCACGCGCGCTGCAGCGATTCGGACACGGCATCCAGATTATTGATATTGCCGTCGCTGACGGCATCGGCTGGCAACGGCTCGATCGCGTAGCGCTCAACAATCAACCCGCCTTTTTTTGGCGCCTGGCTCAACTCCAGCATCTTGACGGAAGAAGAACTGATGTCCACTCCAATCATCGGCGGGGTGGAAGTCTGCAGAAAATCTAACGTTATGTCGAAATTTCCTTTAATCATAGGATAGTTAGCGCACTTCCGTATAAACTGGTTTAAATCCTAGCAATAACTCCCATAGGTGTAAAGTTTTTTCTGGATCCATTTTTTGCCGGCCTGGGACGATATAATGCCCGCAAAATCAATTCTGTCCCAAAATTTCTGCCATGACCTCTCGCCGCTGGTTCTATCCCGCGCTCGGCTTGCTGATGCTGCCGCTGCTGCCGCTGCTCTTTCTGCTGTTTGCGGCAATCCTGATTTATCCCACCCTGCCTTCGCTGGATGCGCTGACCCACTATCACCCCAAAATGCCCTTGCGCATTTACAGCGCGGAAAAAGTTCTGATTGGCGAGTTTGGTGAGGAGCGCAGGGAACTGGTCAGCATTGAAGCCGTGCCAACGTTGATGAAACTTGCCATTCTGGCGGCGGAGGATGACCGTTTTTACGAGCATGGCGGGGTGGATTATGTTGGCGTGGCGCGTGCGGCTTATTCCAACTTTTCTTCCGGCGGCGTCAAACAGGGCGCGAGCACCATCACCATGCAAGTCGCGCGCAATTTTTTCCTGTCGCGGGAAAAAACCTTCTCGCGGAAACTCAACGAGATGCTGCTGGCATTCAAGATCGAAAGCAATCTAGGCAAAGACCAGATCCTTGAGTTGTACATCAACCATATCTATCTGGGCCAGCGCGCCTATGGCTTTGGTGCTGCCGCGCAGGCGTATTTTTCCAAACCGCTGACCCAGTTGTCGCTCGCTGAAATGGCCATGCTGGCCGGCTTGCCCAAGGCACCCGGCGCCTACAATCCGGTGGTCAATCCGAGCCGCGCTAAAGTCAGGCAGGAATACATTCTGCGCCGCATGCTCGATCTCGGTTATATCCAGCACGATCAATACGCGCAGGCGAGGGAAGAACCGCTGCAAACCAAACAAACCGCCTATCACCAGGAATTTGCGGTCAACGCCAGCTACATCGCCGAACTGGTGCGCCAGGAAATGTATCAGCGTTTCCAGGAAGAGGCTTATACCCAGGGCTACAGCGTGACCACCACCATCCGCATCGCGGATCAGGCGGAGGCTTATACGGCATTGCGCAAAGGAGTGCTCGATTATGACCGTCGCCACGATTATCTCGGCCCGGAAGGCTATGTTGATCTGAAAAAAAATGACACCGATGTTTTGCTGGATGCCGCCCTGAAGGATGCGCAAAATGACGAGGCAATGCAGCCCGCCATTGTTCTCTCCGTCAGTCGCAAGGGCGTTGGCGCCTACCTTAAAGACGGGCAACACATCGAGATCGCGGGAGAAGGCTTGCGCTTTGCGCAACAGTTATCCGCAGGAAAACTGTTCCTCCACCGGCGCATTCGCAAGGGTGCGCTGATCCGCGTGAGACAAAGTTCGGTTGAAAAATGGGAGATTGTGCAACTACCCAAGGTTGAGGCCGCCTTTGTCTCGGGCGACCCGCGCACCGGTGCCGTGTATGCACTGGTTGGCGGCTATGACTTCAACCGCAACCAATTCAACCATGTCACCCAGGCGTGGCGGCAGCCGGGGTCGAGCTTCAAACCGTTCATTTATTCGGCGGCTTTGGAGAAGGGGTTCACTCCGGCTTCGATCATCAATGACGCGCCGCTGGTGGTGAATCTGGCCGACACCGGCGGCGAGTTGTGGGAACCCAAAAACTACGAGGGCAGCTTCGAAGGTCCGATGCGTTTGCGCCAGGGGTTGATTAAATCCAAAAACCTGATTTCCATCCGCATCCTACAATCCATCGGCCTCGAATACGCGCAGGACTATGTCACTAAATTTGGTTTCGACCGGGACAAGGTCGGCCCGTATCTGACCATGGCGCTGGGCGCCGTTTCCGTCACCCCGTGGCAGATGCTGGGCGCTTACTCGGTATTCGCCAACGGCGGTTACCGGGTCGCACCGTACCTGATCCAGCGCATCGAAGACGGCGAGGGCAATCTGATCAGTGAAGCCACCCCGGTAGTGGCCAGGGTCAACGCTGAACAGGTGCTGGACATCCGCAATACCTTCACCATGGTCAATATGTTGCAGGATGTGGTCAAGCACGGCACCGCAATCCGTGCCATGTCGCTTGGCCGCCATGACCTCGCGGGCAAAACCGGAACCACCAATGATTCAACCGATGCGTGGTTCTGCGGTTTCCATCCGGCGCGGGTTGCCGTCACTTGGGTCGGTTACGACGACCCGCGCAGCCTTGGGGAACGGGAAACCGGCGGCGGGGCAGCGCTGCCAATCTGGATGGATTATATGGGCAAGATGCTCAAAGACGAGCCGGAGATCGAATATATCGTGCCGCCCGGCATCGTCACCGAGCGCATCAACGAAGGAGGGCTGCGCGATCCGGAGGGCGAGAGGATAGAGTACTTTTACGAGGAATTTTTGCCGCCGGAAAAGAGCAATTTCCTGCTTGACCTGCTCAAGCCCGCAGAGAACGACAGCAATCAGCTTTTCTGATGCGCAAACCCACCGCGCCACACCGCGATCTGATGCGCGAACAACTGGCGCATCAAGCCGCCAAGCTGATGGCGGAAGGCGGCATTACGGATTTTGCTTTTGCCAAGCGCAAGGCGGCGAAACAGCTGGGTGCGTTCGAAACTCAGCACTTGCCCAGCAATGAGGAAGTCGAGGCCGCGTTGCATAGTTACCGCGCGCTTTTCCAGGCAGAAGATCATCCGCGGAATCTGCGCCTGCTGCGCCAGGAAGCACTCGACGCCATGCGCCAGATGGAGCCCTTCCACCCTTATTTAACCGGCTCGGTGTTAAGTGGCAGCGCGGGTATCGATTCAGACATCAACCTGATCCTGTTCAGCGACGATGCCAAGGCTGTTCTGCTGTTTCTACTCAAGCACAATCTGGAATTCGAGGACGGTGAATGGATGGCTAAAATCGGCGGTCGCGATGAAACCGTGCCAAGCTACACCCTGAGCAGTGAAACGGGAACCCGGATCCATCTCATCGTGCTACCCGAAAACGCACGCCACAGCGGCAGCCGTCATCCGGAAACCCATGCCGATATTGCCGCCGTGGAAGGGTTATTGGCCGCCTGATTTCAACCACCGCGCCGCATCCAGCGCGAAGTAAGTCAGAATGCCGTCGGCGCCGGCACGCTTGCAGGCCAGCAGCGCTTCCAGCACGCACGCTTCCTCGTTCAGCCAGCCGTTCAGCGCGGCGGCTTTAAGCATGGCGTATTCGCCGCTGACCTGATAGACAAAAGTCGGCGCTTTGTATTCATCCTTCACCCGCCGCACGATATCGAGATAGGGCATGCCCGGTTTGACCATCACCATGTCCGCCCCTTCCTGCAGGTCGAGCCCGACCTCCCACAGCGCTTCGTCGGAATTGGCCGGATCCATCTGGTAGGTGTATTTATTGCCGGAACCCAGATTGCCGCTGGAGCCGACCGCATCGCGGAACGGGCCGTAGAAGCTGGAGGCGTACTTGGCCGAGTAGGCCATGATGCGGGTATGGATGCGCTTGTCGGCATCCAGCGCCGCGCGCACCGCGCCGATGCGCCCGTCCATCATGTCTGACGGGGCGACGAT
>PCWU01000010.1 GCA_002787455.1 Gallionellaceae bacterium CG11_big_fil_rev_8_21_14_0_20_60_62
ATCGACCGCAGCCGGACCGACCCGGTGGTGGTCTGCCCCAACCCCTTCTATCAAATTTACGAAGGCGCGGCATTCCTGGCCGGGGCCACCCCTCATTTCTTTAACACACTTCCCGCGGACAACTACGCGATGGACTTTGCGCAACTGGCGCAGCCTGTCTGGCAACGCGCGCAACTCGTCTATGTCTGCTCGCCGGGCAATCCGAACGGGCGTGTAATGCCGCTGGCGGAATGGCAAACCCTGTTCGAAATGAGCGACCGTTACGGTTTCGTCATCGCGGCGGACGAGTGCTATTCGGAGATTTATTTCGGCACGAAAAAACCGCTGGGCGCGCTGCAGGCCGCGCAACAACTCGGCCGCACTGATTACAAGAATCTGGTGGTGTTTTCCAGCCTGTCCAAGCGCTCCAATGTGCCGGGCATGCGCTCCGGTTTTGTCGCGGGAGATGCCGGCCTGCTGGAAAAGTTCGCGCTGTATCGCACTTATCACGGTTGCGCGATGAACCCGGCGATCCAGGCCGCGACCATCGCCGCCTGGAACGACGAGGTTCATGTCGCGAAAAACCGCCGCCTGTATGCGGAAAAGTTCGACCAGGTCATCGCCCTGCTCGCACCCGTATTGCCCGTGGCGAAACCGGATGCCGGCTTCTATCTTTGGGTACGCACCCCGTTTGCCGACACCGCCTTCGCGCAACAGCTATACCGCGACTATAATGTGTCCGTGCTGCCGGGCAGCTTCCTTGCCCGTGAGGCGCACGGAATCAACCCCGGTGCCAATTTCATCCGGCTGGCACTGGTCGCCAATCTGGAGGAATCGCTGGAGGCCGCACGACGCATCGCCGAATTTGTAAGCAAGGTTTGAACAAATCCAGCCACGGATGAACACCGATATACACGGATCAAATCAGTGTTTCATCCGTGTTGATCTGTGGCAATAATGCAATTAACTACAATTCCAAGGAACCATCATGCCCCACTTGCAAGCCATCATCGAAGAAGCCTTTGAACGCCGTGCCGAGATCACACCGCGCAATGTTGATGCGCAACTGAAGGAAACGCTCAACACGGTGATCGAATACCTGGACCAGGGAAAACTGCGCGTGGCCGAGAAGATCAACGGCGCATGGGTCACCCATCAATGGCTCAAGAAAGCCGTGCTGCTGTCATTCCGCATCGAGGACAACACCTTCATCAAGGGCGGGTTTACCAATTATTTCGACAAGGTGCCGTCCAAATTTGCCGACTACAACTCCAAGGAGTTCCGCGAAGGCGGTTTTCGCGTGGTGCCGCCGGCAGCGGCGCGGCGCGGTGTCTTCATCGCAAAAAACGTGGTGCTGATGCCTTCCTACTGCAACATCGGCGCCTATGTGGACGAAGGCACCATGGTCGATACCTGGGCCACCGTCGGCTCCTGCGCGCAGATCGGCAAGAATGTGCATTTGAGCGGCGGCGTCGGCATCGGCGGCGTGCTTGAACCGGTGCAGGCCAACCCCACCATCATCGAGGACAACTGCTTTATCGGCGCGCGCTCCGAGATCGTTGAGGGGGTGATCGTGGAAGAAGGCGCGGTGATCTCGATGGGCGTGTTCATCGGCCAGAGCACCAAAATCTACGACCGCGAAACCGGCGAGGTGAGCTATGGCCGCGTGCCGGCCGGGTCTGTGGTGGTCAGCGGCAGCCTGCCTTCCGCTGACGGCAAGTACAGCCTGTACTGTGCGGTGATCGTGAAAAAAGTCGACGCCAAAACGCTGGGCAAGGTCGGCATCAATGAGTTGTTGCGCGGGATTTGATTTTTCCGGCTCCTGAAGGGAGAAAAGCATGATAGTGACACCGCTACTGCAACTCGCCGCCGACAAACTGGCGTCCGACCTTTTCTTTTCGGTCGGCGCGCCGATCAACATCAAGATCAACGGCGTGGTGATGCCGGTAAACCAGCAAATATTGACAGCGGATCAAGTCAAGCAGATCGCCTACGAAATGATGACGCCGGCACAGATTGCCGACTTCGAGACCCACATGGAGATGAATTTCTCCTACCGCATGCCCCCGATCGGCAACTTTCGCGTCAACATTTTTCGCCAGCGCGGCAGCATCGCCGTCGTTATCCGCTATGTGCGCGGCCAGGTGCTGGATGTTGAAGCGCTCAATCTGCCTGCCGTGCTGAAGGGGTTGATCCGGGAAAAACGAGGTCTGGTATTGATGGTCGGCGCCACCGGCTCGGGCAAGTCAACCACCCTCGCGTCAATGATCCAGCATCGCAACAGCAGCCTCAGCGGCCACATCCTAACCATCGAGGATCCGATCGAATATCTGATTCATCACGACAAATGCATCGTCAACCAACGCGAGATCGGCACCGACACCGAAGACTACGGCGCGGCGCTGGTGAGCGCCATGCGCGAAGCGCCGGATGTGCTGATGATCGGCGAAATCCGTGACCGCGACACGCTCAAGCATGCCCTGATCTTTGCCCAGACCGGCCACTTGTGCCTTTCCACCCTGCACGCCAACAACAGTTATCACGCGCTCAACCGTATCGTGAATTTCTTCCCCTACGATGCGCGGCAAAGCGTGCTGTCGGACTTGTCCATGTGTTTGCGCGCGGTCATTTCTCAGCGCCTGGTGCGTAATGTGAAAGGTCAGCAAATGCCGGCAGTGGAAGTGCTGCTTAATTCGGCGCTGGTCGCCGACCTGATCAAGAACGACCAGATCGAAAAAATCCGCGAAGCAATCGAGCAGAGCGTGTCACAAGGTTCGCAGACGTTCGAGCAAGCCCTGTACAAAATGTTCAAGGCGGGTGAAATCACCAAGGAAGAGGCCTTGCTCAACGCGGATTCGGCAAGCAATCTGTCGTCGCTAATCGATTACTCGCAAACCAGCAAAGTCAAGGCATACGATCCGAATGAAAAACCGCCCGCCGCAACCAAACCATCCGCGATCAATTTTGACGGCATCAAACTGAACCTGCCGGACTGATGCCGATGAAACTTTACGGCATCCCAAACTGCGACACCGTCAGAAAAGCCCGCGCTTGGCTGGATGCGCACGGCATCAACTATGAATTCCGCGATTTTAAAAAACACGGGGTCAGCGCGGCAATGTTGTCAGCTTGGCTCAAACAAGTCGGCTGGCAGCAATTGCTAAAAAAGACCGGCCCGACCTGGGGCAAGCTGCCGGATGAAATCAAAACATCGATCCGCGACAATGCCTCGGCACTGGCGCTGATGCTGGAAAAACCGAATGTGATCAAACGACCGGTGCTGGAACACGAAGGAAAAGTGCTGGCTACCGGATTCAGCGGTCAATACGACGAAAACTTGTTTGCCCGCTTCCCCCACCCCACCCCTCTCCCGCCCCTCACCCCATCCCCTCTCCCAAAGGGAGAGGGAGTTCTCACGGGGAAAAACGAGTAAAACAATTGCCAATCCCTGCAACCGACTACGAAAAACTCAAGTTATGAGCGACACACTTGGCTTGGCCAAACAACTTATTTCCCGCCGTTCACTCACCCCGATGGACGACGGCTGCCTCGACATCATCGGTGCCCGCCTTGCGCCGCTGGATTTCAATCTGGAGAAGATGCGCCACAGCGAGGTGGACAATCTGTGGGCACGGCGCGGCGATGCCGCACCCATCATCTGCTTTGCCGGGCACACCGACGTGGTGCCGACCGGCCCGGTGAACAAATGGAACAGCGACCCGTTCACCCCCGCCGTGCGCGACGGCATGCTCTACGGGCGCGGCGCGGCCGATATGAAAGGCTCCATTGCCGCCTTTGTCGCGGCTACGGAAAAATTTGTCGCCAAATTTCCGCAGCATCGCGGTTCCATCGCACTGCTGCTCACCTCGGACGAGGAGGGTATCGCGGTGGATGGCACGGTGCGCGTGGTGGAAGCCTTGCGGGAACGTGGCGAACGGCTCGATTACTGCATCGTCGGCGAGCCGACCTGCGTTGACACGCTCGGCGACACAATCAAGAACGGGCGGCGCGGTTCGCTTTCCGGCACCCTGACCGTGAAAGGTGTGCAGGGACATATCGCGTATCCGCATCTGGTGAAGAATCCGATCCACCTCGCCGCACCGGCCATCGCCGAACTGGCCGCAACCGTGTGGGATGCAGGCAACGAATACTTCCCGCCGACCTCCTGGCAGATATCCAACATCCATGGCGGCACCGGGGCGACCAATGTCGTGCCGGGCACGGTGGAGATCCTGTTCAACTTCCGCCATTCCACGGCCA
>PCWU01000127.1:0-3461 GCA_002787455.1 Gallionellaceae bacterium CG11_big_fil_rev_8_21_14_0_20_60_62
TGGTCGGTTTTGACAATGCGCACGGGTTTCATCACCGGCACTTCATGGGGGAGGTCGAGCCGGTTGGGTTCGTGAGCTTCGAAGACATCGAAGCGCGTTTTCAAGCTGACTGGATTAAATATAGGAGCAAAAAATGAGGACAACCATCAAAGTGGCAAGCCCGGATGAATTCTTCAAGCGCGGCAAGGTCATTGCGAAACTGGCGGATCAGTGCAAGTCTATCCCGAGCGAGCGCATTATTTCCTTTGAAGACCCGGAAGATTTGGCGCGGTTGATTACAACCGCGAAACTTGTGCTATTCCGTGAAGTGAAAGAATGCCCGGGTTCGATTACTGATTTGTCGCAACGGCTGCATCGTGATCGCAGTGCGGTGAAACGTGATGTTGATGAGTTGGAGCGCTTTGGTTTGGTGGAGATTGAGGAAATGCCTTTTCCCGGACATGGTCGCAGAAAAGAGGTCAGGGCTGTGTCTGAGCAAGTGTTGCTTGCGATGTGACGGACTTAATCAGACCGTCCCTAACGTACAAAGAGTTTGCATGAACAGCTCAAACACACATCGCGGCTTCACTCTGGTGGAACTCATCACCGTAATGGTCATCGTCGGCATTCTGGCGGTGGCGGCGTTGCCGCGTTTTTTCACGGTGAGCGATTTCGAGGATCGCGGCAGCGCGGACCAGGTGAAGTCCCTGCTGCGCTTTGCCCAGAAGACGGCGATTGCCCAGCACCAAAACATCTCTGTGGCAATTTCCGGCGGTGCGGCGTCATCGGATTGCACCACAACGCTCACAGCTACAAGCCCTCATTTGACGTGTCAGGTGAAATCGGCGATTACGGCGGGCGCGGGCACCCACACCTTCGATGCGCTGGGGCGGCCGGTGCCGAATGCACAAGCGACCATAACCGTCGGCAGCACGACCTTCACCATCGAACTGGAGACCGGCTATGTGCATTGAACCGGCATTCCTTTGCGGGGGGAGAGCATGAGAATGCTCGACTTGCTCGGCATGCTGGCGAAATCGGAAGTTGATTTCGTCCTGGTGGGCGGGCTGGCAGTGGCTTTGCGCGGATACGCGCGATTCACGGTGGATGTCGATGTGGTGCTGGCAATGGATGCCGCGAATCTGCGCAAGTTTATTGCTGCGGCAAAACAGGCGGGTTTGCATCCGTCCATTCCCGTGCCGATGGAGTCGCTGGCCCAGTCGGATTTGATCGAGCAGTGGCATCGCGAAAAGGGCATGCTGGCGTTCAGTTTGCGCACCGCAGATACTGTGCCTCTGGTTCTGGATGTGTTGGTCAAGCCGGTGGTGCCCTATGCAGAATTGCGCCAACAGGCAACCCTGCTGGATGTGGGTGAGTTGCCCATTGCTGTGGCCAGTATCGAGCATTTGATTGCAATGAAAACCGGCACGGGTCGCAGCAAAGACCAGATTGATATCGACGAGTTGCGCAAGATTCAGGCGAACAATGAATAACGCTGAAAAAAATTATCAGGTGATCAGGCAAGTCGAGGACGCGCGCCATTTCCTGCTGGAAATGTATGCACATAACCCGGCTTTGCTGAAGACTGCCGATGCGCGTATCCGCGAGCTGTTTGAAGGCAGGCAAACTATAACGCCAGCCACCAAGCAGCGCGGCATCAGCCTGATCGAGCTGATCATCTTCATCGTCATCATCAGCATCGCGCTGACCGGCATCCTGCTGGTGATGAACCAGGTCACGGCGCACAGTGCGGACCCGTTGCTGCGCAAGCAGGCGATGGCGGCCGCCGAGTCCCTGCTGGAAGAGATCGAGTTGCAGGATTTTCCGGCGGCATCAGGTGCAGTGACGGCGGGGCCGGTCACCCAGGCCAACCGCACCGGCTACCACACAGTGAGCGAATACAACAGTTTTGCCACCACCGGAATCTATGCGCTGACCGGCGTGGCGCCCATTGCCGGCCTCGAAAATTACAAAGCCAGTGTGTCGGTGGTGGACCAGGCGCTGGGAGCGGTGGTTGCGGGTAGCGCCGTGCGCATCACCGTAACCGTGGCCACGCCGCAAAACGAAAACGTCACACTGGACGGTTACCGCACCTGGAGGAGCCACGAATGAGCCAGCGCGGATTTACCCTGATCGAGATGATCGTGGTGATCGTCATCACCGGTATCATCGCGGGTGTCGTGGCAATTTTCATTCGCGCGCCGGTGCAGGGCTATGTCGATAGCGCGCGCCGCGCCGAACTGACCGATATCGCCGATACTGCCCTGCGCCGCATGGCGCGCGATGTGCGCAGCGCGGTGCCGAATAGCGTTCGCAGCCCCGACGCGCAGACATTCGAGTTTGTGCAGACCAGTGATGGCGGCCGTTATCGGTCAGGCCCGCCCGGCAACCGTCTGATATTCAACGGCTCCGATCCCAGTTTCCAGGTGTTGATCGGCCCCGTCTTGGTGGCCAATGATCACATCGTCATTGGCAGCGTCCAATCGGACGGAAGTGTGGTGTACGACCGGATGGGACTGCGTCCGGTCAGCAACTACAATGCGGGCACGCAGACCATCACGATGAACCAGGGGCTGCTCAGCGCGCTGGAAATGCCGACGCACCGTTTCGATGTAATCGATGCTGCACAGGGTGCGGTGACCTATGCCTGTGAGGGGGTCGATACGGATGGCAGCGGCAACGGGACCGGCGTGTTGCGGCGGTACTGGAACTACTGGGACTTTACGACGAACAGAACAAGCTGGGCGACCCCGGTTGGCGGCAGCAATGCCGTCCTGGCCAACCGGGTTAGCGGCTGCAGCGTCGAATATCTGTTGGCCAACCAGGACTTCGGGCTGCTGGACGTGCGCCTGACCCTGAAAGAAGCCAACGAAAGCGTGACGCTACATCACCAGATTCACGTCAATAACGTGCCATGAGAAAAATCATTCCATCATTCCGGCGCAGACCGGAAAACAAACCGAAGGCGAGTTTCGAGGAACGGCCATCCGGCAATACAAAAGCCTTGCGCAGCAAAACATGCAATGGGTTTGACTCGCTCCGCGAGGGTCCTCCAATCAACTGGATTCCGGCCTGCGCCGGAATGACAGCGCAGCGCGGTTTCAGCATTATCACCGCCATCTTCCTGCTGGTGGTGCTGTCCTTTCTGGGGATTGCGATGGTGTCTTTCTCGACTTCGCAGCATCAAAGCTCGGCGATGGATGTGATGGGCTCGCGCGCCTATCAGGCGGCGCGGGCGGGGATGGAGTGGGCGGCGTTCAATGTCACGCAAAGCTCGTACAATGCCGGAACGCCGGCAACCTGTGCCACCAGCTTCGCTGCCGGATCGCTTGGCGGCACCCTGACACCGTTTGCGGTGACCGTGAGTTGTGCCACGATCTCGCGCACGGAAGCGGGCAGCACCGTCTGGATGTATGACATCACCAGCACCGCCACCACCGGCGGCGCGCCGGGTGATCCCGGATATGTGGCGCGAGTGGTCA
>PCWU01000127.1:3490-4038 GCA_002787455.1 Gallionellaceae bacterium CG11_big_fil_rev_8_21_14_0_20_60_62
CCCGGATATGTGGCGCGAGTGGTCAGCGTGAAGATGGGCAAGTGATCTGAGGATTGCCGGGGTGAGTCCAGGCGATCAATCATCAGTCATGCGGGGACAGGTAATGTACGGCGGTTGTGCGATACAATCGCGCGCATTTTATGCGCCGTATGCCGGCTACAAAAGCAGAATATAAAAAAGAAGAAGGAGATTGGCGTGCTTGCATTAAAAAAATCATCAAGATTTCTGTGGGCCATTCTGGCGCTGGCCGCGTTTGCGGGCGAAGCAGCGGCGGCGACCTGCACCAGTCTCAGTGCCGGTCGCTGGGATCAGGCGGCACGCTGGAGTTGTGGCCATATTCCGGCGACGGGCGATTCAGTCGTCATCGCACATAACAATGTGCATATGCGCGGTAACTATACGATTGCCGGCCTGACGATCAATGCGGGCGCACGTCTGGTAGACGCAGGCAAGGATTTGACCGTTACGGGGAATGTGCTGATCAACGGCACCTATGATGGCAGCGGCAACAACGGCAGTCTGATCATGACCGGCAACGGCACGACACT
>PCWU01000082.1 GCA_002787455.1 Gallionellaceae bacterium CG11_big_fil_rev_8_21_14_0_20_60_62
TTACCTTTCCCAGCATGGGGTGCATCGGCTGGATAGCGCATTGAATGTGCTCGAGAAAAAACTCCAGCGCAAGTTCGAGCGCCGGATCGTGGTGACACGCTTCGACTCGCGGCGAAAACTCTCCTTCGACATCTACGATCAGCTCCGGGAAAGATATGGAGACTTGTTGTGCAAGACACGCATCGGCGAAACCGTGGCACTGGCGACCAGCCCCATGCATGGTCTGGATGTGTTCGCCTATGCGCCGCACAGTCCGGGTGCGGCAGATTACCGCGCGCTGGCGAAAGAGTTAATAGACAGCGGATTTGTTTAAACCCGGGCAAGCAGTTGACCGCAGATTATTCAGATTTCCACAGATAAAACAAAAAGAACCGCCACCTCCAATTACTCACATTTGGGTGAACCTGCACTCTTTCCAACCGCCAGAAAATCTGCGTTAATTTATGCAATCTACCCGCTGAATTACCTTTTTAAAGTTTAAACGAAGTGGATCCAGGCAGCGAGCACCAGCGTTGCCGCCAACAGCAAGGTGATCAGCCCCAGCCACAGATTGCGCTGTTTCTGCTGGATCAGCATGGTGCGCAACAGGGGTGCCAGTTGTTCGTGCGCTTCGCTCTGCAGGCGCTGGTGAAGCAGGCGCGGCAGTTGCGGCAGGATCGTGGCGTAGCGCGGAGCTTCGCGCCGCAGCCCCTTGAAGAAACCGCGCCAGCCAATCTGTTCGCTCATCCAGCGCTCCAGCCACGGTTTTGCAGTCTTCCAAAGATCCAGGTCCGGATCGAGTTGCAGCCCCAATCCCTCGATATTGAGCAGGGTCTTCTGTAGTAACACCAGCTGCGGCTGGATCTCGATGCCAAAACGGCGCGAGGTCTGGAACAGACGCAAAAGAATGCGGCCGAACGAAACTTCCTTCAGCGGCCGGTCGAAGATCGGTTCGCACACCGAGCGGATCGCCGCCTCGAACTCATCTACGCGGGTATCTGCCGGGGCCCAGCCGGATTCAATGTGCAGTTCGGCCACCCGTTTGTAATCGCGGTTGAAAAAAGCGATGAAGTTGTGGGCCAGATAATTTTTGTCGGTATCGGTCAGCGTGCCCATGATGCCGAAATCGAGGGCGACATAACGCCCGTCGGCTGCCACCAGAATATTCCCCGGATGCATGTCGGCGTGGAAGAAACCGTCGCGGAAGACCTGGGTGTAAAAGATCTCGACACCGTCACTCGCCAGTTTGGAGAGATCGATGCCGGCCGCGCGCAAAGCCGCCGTCGGGCTGACCGGGATGCCGTGCATGCGCTGCATCACCATCACCTGCCCGCTGCACCAGTCCCAGTAGACCTCCGGCACCAGCAACAGGCGGGCATCGGCAAAATTGCGCCGCAACTGGCTGGCGTTCGAGGCCTCGCGCATCAAATCCAGCTCGTCATGCAGATACTTTTCAAACTCCGCGACCACCGCCCCGGGCTTCAGTCGCTTGCCGTCTTCCCAACCGAGCTCGATCAGTCCGGCGCAAACCTGCAGTAGCGCGACATCGTGCGCGATGGTGGAGGCGATACCGGGGCGCAGAATCTTCACCGCCACTTCACGCCCGTCCGGCAGGCGGGCAAAGTGCACCTGCGCCACCGATGCGCTGGCGATTGGTGTTTCGTCGAATTCGGCAAATACCTCGCACAATGGCTTGCCATAGGTTTGTTCGAGGATTGATAGCGCTTGTGCGGAAGGGAAGGGCGGCACCCGGTCTTGCAATCGCGCCAGCTCGTCGGCAATGTCCAGCGGCACAAGATCGCGCCGGGTGGAAAGCAACTGGCCGAATTTGACAAAGATTGGGCCGAGGGTTTCCAGCGCGAGGCGCAGGCGTACCGCGCGCGGGCGCGAGGAATCGCGGAAAAAAAGCAGAAGGTTGAGCGGACGCAACAGCCAACTGGTGCGTTCATGCGCGAGCAAAAACTCATCCAGGCCGTAGCGCAGGACGACGAACAATATTTTCAACAAACGCAGGGAACGCATGGCCGCAGACGGAATAAGAGAAGCGGGGAGCGAGCCTAAACCTGCTGGATACCGGCCAGAAGCCAAACCGACTGATCGTTTTTCAGATCTTTTTGCACATGCCAGATTTCGTCAAAGTTATCCGGCGCGCCGTTGTTTTCGCGCAGCTGGCCGGACAGTCTCACGCTGGCAACAGCCTGATCGTGTTCCGTCACAACCTCGAGCAATTGCGCGTTGACGAAGCCAACATCGGTCTGCTGCGGCGCATCACCGCGTTCCTGCAACTGGAGCGAAATTTCGGCAAACATTTCCGGTGTGGTGTATTCGCGGATATCGTTCAAGTCCTTGCGATCATTGGCCGCCTGCAGGCGAATAAAAGTAGTCTTTGCGCTACGCAGGAAACTGTCCACCGGGAAATCGGCAGGAATGTTGGCGGATAACGCGGGTTCGGTGACTGCGGTGACTGCGGCGGATGAGGCCGCAACAGGTTCTGCACTAGTGCTGTAGGGCGCACCGGCGGCGGCATAGTTCATGACGGTTTGCGGTTTTTTGCGCTGCATCGAAAACAGCAAAAAGGCACCCGCGGCGAGCAACAGGATCATCAACAACATGCCCATACCCTCGCCCAGACCGAGGTGCGAAAAAAGCGCCGCCAAGCCCAAACCTGCGGCCAGGCCGGCCAGCGGCCCAAGAAACTTGTTGCCCGGTTTGGTGGCGGCCGGTTGCGCGGTGGCATTCTGCGGGGCGGCAGCCGGGGCTTTGGGCAACGGCGCGCTCATGCTGCGTTGCTTGCCGATGCTGCCGCCACCGCCAAAGCGCTTCGCCTCGGCATTGGCCGCAAGCAGGGAAAGGCTGGTCAGAACGATGGTCAGGAAAATGGCAAAACGTTTCATCTGAAATATCCGGCAAAAATTCAAGGGAGTGAAGTATAGCGTCAGAAGGGGGCTGCGTGTTCGATGCGCAGGGCCTCGCCGTTGCCCGGATGGGTGAATTCGAGGGCGCAACAATGTAACAACAGGCGCGGTGCAGAACGCGCATCGCCATACAAGGCATCGCCGAGGATGGGATGGCCGATCTCTGCCAGATGCAGGCGCAACTGGTGAGTGCGTCCGGTGACCGGCTCCAGCACCAAACGCGATTGCGTGGCGTCCGAATCAGTGACGCGATAGCGGGTCAGCGCGTGTTTGCCGGTGAGACGGTCGATCTGCCGCAACGGGCGCAGCGACCAGTCGGCGCCAATCGGCAGATCAATCTCGCCGGATTCGGCTTCCGGCGTACCTTGGACTACCGCCAGATAGCGCTTCGCCACTTCCCGCTCGCGGAACAGGCGCGACATCTCGCGCTGCATCGCCGCGCCGCGCGCAAACAGGATCAACCCCGAGGTCGCCATATCGAGACGGTGAACGATCAGGGCATCGGGGAAAATTTCCCGAATCCGCGCAGACAGACAATCCTGCTTGTCCGCGCCGCGCCCCGGCACCGCCAACAGGCCGGCGGGTTTGTTGGCGATGAGCAAAGACTCATCCTGAAACACCAGTTCAAAACAAGGCGCGCTCAATTGACCTCGGCAAATACCGGCGTGTGGTCGGACGGTCGCTCCAGTTTGCGCGGCGCTTTGTCGATCATGCAGGCGGTGCATTGCAGTGCATTGCTGATGAGGATGTGATCGATGCGCATCCCCTGGTTGCGGCGGAAAGCCAGCATGCGGTAATCCCACCACGAGTAACTTTTTCCGCCTTGCTCGAACAGGCGGAAGGCATCGCGCAGACCAAGCGCCACCAAACCTTTAAAGGCCTCGCGCTCCGGTTCACTCACCAGCACATTGCCTTGCCATGCTTGCGGATCGTGCACGTCGCGGTCTTCGGGGGCGATGTTGTAATCGCCGAGCAGGGCGAGTTTCGGATGCTGCGCCAGCTCGTTCCCGAGCCACAGCTTCAGCGCCGCCAGCCAGTTGAGTTTGTATCGGTATTTGTCGGAATCCACGCTTTGCCCGTTGGGCACATAAACGCACACGATGCGCACATCTGCGATGGTGCCAGCGATGACGCGCTTCTGTTCATCTGCAAAGTCAGGGATGCCGGTTTGCACATCGGCGATCGGTTCGCGGCTGAGGATGGCGACACCGTTATAGGTCTTCTGCCCGCTGCATACGCTGTGATAACCCGCCGCCTGCAAT
>PCWU01000133.1:0-1118 GCA_002787455.1 Gallionellaceae bacterium CG11_big_fil_rev_8_21_14_0_20_60_62
ATGATCTCGTCCATCAGCGGCGTATTGTCCCACTCCGCCTTGCCGAATTCCGATCCGCGCGTGGCGTAAGCGCGATACATTTTTTCGCGCAACTCGCGCTTATCGGCGAACTGCATGACCGGCATATAGGAGGGCGCTTTCAGGGTGAACAACCAGCCGGTCCCTTCGACTGCGCTCAGGACAGGCTTGCAGGCAGCAGCGGCCGCTTCACGCGCGGTTTGCAGCACGTCTTCCGGCAGTCCGCCCAGCTCGCCGCGCTGTTCCAACACCAGCGTGAAGGCGTTGGTCGCGTCGAGCAGGTTGTCGGAGAAGCGTGAAGAAAGTTCGGATTGGCGCTCCTGCAAGGCCAGATAACGCACTTTCTGATCTGCCGGCAATTCCGCGCCGCCAAGGCGAAAATCGCGCAGTTCATTCTCGATGATCTTCTTGCGCGCCGCGCTCAACCTGCCGAACTCGGCGCTGTTGTGCAGTGCCTTGAACTTTTCAAACAGTTGCAGATTCTGTCCCAGCTCGGCGAAATAGGCCGTGATCTTGGGCAAGTTCGTGTTGTATGCCTCGCGCAACTCGGGCGAATTCATCACCGCATTCAAATGCCCGACCGGCCCCCAGGCACGCGACAGCCGCTCGTTGGCATCCTCCATCGGGCGCACGAAACTGCCCCAGGTCGGCGGCGCATCATCTGCTAACAACTGCGCAATCAGCGCGCGGTTCTCGGCCAGCAACTGCTCGATGGCGGGCGCGACATGTTCGGGTTTAATCTGCGCAAAACGCGGCAGACCGGAGAAGTCGAGGAGTGGGTTCATTGCTAACTATTCCTTTGGTCCGTCATTCCGGCGTAGGCCGGAATCCAGTTAAATCAAAAATTTCGCGTAGCGAGGCAACTTGTTGTTTGCTAGACAGGATATTTGTTTTGCTGGATTCCGGCCTGCGCCGGAATGACGGGTTGTTTATTGTTGAAAGACTAGCTGACCATCGAGCAGTGTATAGCGCACGCGGCCCTGCATCTCGTAACCGTTGAACGGCGTGTTCTTGCCCTGACTTTTTAGTGCCGCGGGTTCGACCTTCCAGTGTGCCTGCGGATCGAAGACGCAAATGTCCGCATGCGCGCCGACCGACAG
>PCWU01000133.1:1127-3446 GCA_002787455.1 Gallionellaceae bacterium CG11_big_fil_rev_8_21_14_0_20_60_62
GATGGCCCATCTTCTGCCCCAGCAATTGCGCCGGGTTGCTGGTGATGCGCGACAGCGCGTGCAGCAGCGGCACCTTTTCCTGCTCCGCCCATTTCAGCACCAGCGGCAACAGTAGTTCGAGTCCGGTGGCACCCGCTTCCGCCTCGGCGAACGGCAATTGCTTGGCGTCGTCGTCCACCGGCGAATGGTTGGAACAGATGGCGTCGATAGTGCCGTCGAGCAGTCCGGCACGCAGCCCGGCGCGGTCGCGCTGGCTGCGCAGCGGCGGCATCAGATGGCAGTTGGCATCGAAGAAACCGATATCCATCTCGGTCAGATGCACGTGGTTCATCGACACATCGCAGGTGACATTCAGCCCTTCGGCTTTGGCGCTGCGGATCATGTCCACCGCCGCCGCACTGGAAACGCGGCAGAGGTGCAGGGTTGCGCCGGTCTCGCGCGCCAGTTGCAGCATGGTCGAAAGCGCGATGGTTTCAGCCACCACGGGAATCGATGGCAGGCCGAGGCGCGTGGCGACTTCGCCGTCGTGCGCCACACCGTTCCTGGCGAGGAAGCTGTCCTGCGGGCGCAGCCACACGCGGTAGCCGAAAGTCGCCGCATACTGCATGGCGCGCAACAGCACGCGGGTGTCGGTCAGCGGCGCGTCGGCCTGGCTGAATGCCTTGCAGCCGGCTTCGCTCAACTCGATCATCTCGGTGAGTTCAGCACCTTTCAAACCGTAGGTCAGCGCGCCGACCGGGAACACGCGGCACTGGTTGAGCGAGCGCGCGCGGTATTTCAGCATCTCCACCAGACCCGGCTCATCCAGTGGTGGGTCGGTGTCGGGCGGGCAGGCGAGCGACGTGACACCGCCGGCGACCGCTGCGCTCATCTCCGATTCCAGTGTCGCCTTGTATTCGTAGCCGGGCTCGCGCAGCCGCGCGGCGACATCGACCAGCCCCGGCATCACGATCAGCCCGCTCGCGTCGATCACCTGTGCGGCGATAAAACCTTCGGGCGCCATGCCAATGGCCGCGATGCGCCGGTCGATGATGAATACATCCTGCTGCGCGTCGAGAGCGTTTCTGGGGTCGATCAGGCGACCGTTCTTGATCTGAATATTCATTGTTTCGTCCCCGCCAACAAGCTCATCACCGCCATTCGCACCGCGATGCCGAAAGTGACCTGCGGCAGGATTACGGCGTGCGAACCGTCGGCCACGCTGGAGTCGATTTCAACGCCGCGGTTCATCGGGCCGGGGTGCATCACGATGGCATCCGGTTTGGCCAAGGCCAGGCGTTCCTGGGTCAGGCCGTAGTATTTGAAATATTCCTGCGCCGAGGGCAGCAGTGCGCCCTGCATGCGCTCGTTCTGCAGGCGCAGCATCATCACCACATCGACATCCTTCAAACCCTGCTCCATGTCGTGGAACACGCGCACGCCGAGCTTTTCGACCTGCGACGGCAGCAGGGTCTTCGGCGCGACCACGCGCACTTCGGGCACGCCGAGGGTGGTCAACGCGTGGATCTGCGAGCGCGCCACGCGCGAGTGCAGCACATCGCCGACGATGGCGACGGTCAGGTTGTGGAATTCTTTTTTGTAGTGGCGGATGGTGAACATGTCGAGCAGCGCCTGCGTCGGGTGCGCGTGGCGGCCATCGCCGGCGTTGATCACGTGGATGTCCGGCGCGACATGGCTGGCGATGAGATGCGCGGCACCACTGCTGGCGTGGCGCACCACGAACATGTCGGCGTGCATCGCGCACAGGTTGTCCACCGTGTCGAGCAAAGTCTCTCCCTTGCTGGTGCTTGATGCGCCAATATTGAGGTTGACCACGTCGGCGGAAAGGCGCTTGGCCGCGATCTCGAAGGTGGTGCGGGTGCGCGTGCTGTTCTCGAAGAAGATGTTGAACACGGACTTGCCGTGCAGCAGCGGAACTTTCTTGATCTCGCGCGATTCGGCCAGATCGACGAACTCGCTTGCGCGGTCGAGGATGTCGCGCACGATGCGCACCGGCAAGCCTTCGGTGGTCAGCAGATGCTGCAGTTCACCGTGCCTATTGAGTTGTGGGTTGTTCATAAAAACCTTAATTCAAGCCGCAGAGTTCACAGAGAATTTGGTGGTAGGTGAAGGTTTTGCGAGTTGGGCAAAAAGCCGCCCATCCCTGCTCAATTCGTTGCTCTGTGCCCGCTGTGAGCTCTGTGGCAAATGGTTTTCCGGTTTCATGCGTAAATTCCTGCGCCGGGTTCGTCTAAATACGCTTGCAGTATCTGCTGCGCGGCATACTGGTCGAGCAAGGGTTTTTGCTTTCTGCCGTGGACACCCTGTGCGGTCAATTGG
>PCWU01000133.1:3456-7472 GCA_002787455.1 Gallionellaceae bacterium CG11_big_fil_rev_8_21_14_0_20_60_62
GTGCGGTCAATTGGGTGCTGGCGGCGGCGGAAGTATAACGCTCATCGACCAGAATCGTCGGCAAATTGAAGCGTCCTTTCAACTGGTTGGCGAAGCGGCGGCAGCGGGCGGTCATCGCGTGCGTGGTGCCGTCGTCGTTGCAGGGCAGGCCGACCACCAGCGCGGCGGGTTGCCATTCTGCGAGTAGTGTTGCGATGGTCGCAAAGCGCACTGCATTTTTTTCATTGGCGATGGTGGAGAGCGGTCTGGCACTGGCAGAGAGCGTATTGCCGATGGCGATGCCGATACGTTGAGTGCCAAAATCGAAAGCGAGCAGGGTGCCGGAAATCGTCATGACTTAAAGCACGCGCCGCCGCAAGCGGGCTGCGTAGTAGCTTTATTCATGTGCTTTCAGGCATGTCCCGCTTCCTCGGAGAGGGTGGCGTAATCGACGCCGAGCAGGGCCATCGCCGCCGGCAGGCGCTGTTCAGCCGACAAATCGAACAGGATATGTTCATTGGCGGGAACGCTGAGCCAGGCGTTGTCGGCCAGCTCCTGCTCCAGTTGCCCCTTGGACCAGCCGGCATAACCGAGCGAAATCAGCAGGTGGTGCGGCCCGGTGCCTTCGCCCACGGCTTGCAGGATATCCTTCGAGGTGGTGAGGTTGACCCGGTCGTTGACGTGCAGGGTGGATTGCCATCTTCCGCCGGCATCATGCAGCACGAAACCGCGATCAGTTTGCACCGGGCCACCAAAATGCACCGGCATGTCATCCAGCTCGGCCTGATTGAGCGGCATATTGATCTGGGCGAACAACTCGCTCAGGGTCAGGCTGATCGGGCGGTTCACCACAATGCCCATCGCGCCTTCGTCGTTGTGCTCGCACACGTAGGTGAGCGATTTGGCGAAAAAAGGGTCTGTCATCGCCGGCATGGCGATCAGGAAGTGGTTGGTGAGGTTGATCTCTGACATGGCGGCATTGTAGCTTTTGGCGCCAGCCTGCACAATTCGCCCCATGCCCGAAAATATCCCCGTTTCCGTCTGCTGGTTCCGTCGTGACTTGCGTTTGCATGACCATGCCGCGCTGTATCACGCGCTTAAGGCCGGTCGCCCGGTGCATTGCGTCTTTGTGTTTGATACCGGCATCCTCGATGCGCTGGCAGACAAGGCCGACCGGCGGGTGGAATTCATCTGGCACAGCGTGCGGGAAGTGAAGCAGGCGCTGGAGCAACTGGGCAGCACTTTGCATGTCCTGCATGGCAGCGCGCGGCAACTGATTCCGCAACTGGCGGCGCAACTTGGCGCGCAGGCGGTGTATTGCAACCACGATTACGAACCGGACGCCATCGCGCGCGACGCAACGGTGGCCGAGCAGCTCGCCGCGCGCAACATCGATTTTCACCGCAGCAAGGATCAGGTGATCTTCGAGCGGGATGAGGTGCTGACCGGCGGGGGCAAGCCATATGCCGTCTTCACTCCGTACAAGAATGCCTGGCTGAAAAAACTGGATGACTTCTATCTGCGCGCCTATCCGACCGAGCGTTACTTCGACCATTTGGCATCAAGCCCGCCCGGCGCGCTGCCGGATTTGGCGGAACTGGGTTTCCAGCCGACCAACTTGCGCGAGCTGGCCATGCCTTGCGGGATGAGCGGCGCGGCAACGCTGTTCGCGGATTTTGTCGCACGCATCGACCGTTACCAGCAGGCGCGGGACTTTCCGGCGCTGAAAGGCGTGTCCTATCTGTCGCCGCATTTGCGCTTCGGCACAATCCCGATCCGCGCGCTGGCGCGCCATGCGCATTACACCGGCGGCCCCGGCGCGCAGACCTGGCTGTCCGAGCTGATCTGGCGCGATTTCTACCAGATGTTGTTGTATCACCATCCGCACGTCGTGAACCATGCCTATAAGCCGCAATTCGACGGGCTGGCATGGGGGAATAATCCGGATTGGTTTGCGGCGTGGTGCGCGGGGCGCACCGGTTATTCGCTGGTGGATGCCGGCATGCGCCAGTTGAATCAGACCGGTTTCATGCACAACCGCCTGCGCATGGTGACAGCTTCGTTTCTGGTGAAGGATTTGCAGATCGACTGGCGCTGGGGCGAGCGTTACTTCGCGCAAAAACTGCTTGATTTCGATCTCGCGTCAAACAACGGTGGCTGGCAGTGGGCGGCCTCGACCGGCTGCGATGCGCAACCGTGGTTCCGCATCTTCAACCCGGTTACCCAATCGAAGCGGTTTGATCCGCAGGGCAAGTTCATCCTGCGTTATGTGCCGGAGCTGGATCACTGCCCCGACAAGTTCATTCACGCGCCGTGGCTACTGCCGCGCAGCGAGCAACTGCGCTGCGGGATCGAGATCGGACGCGACTATCCTGCGCCCATCGTCGATCACGCCGTGGCGAGGGCGAAGACACTGGAGATGTTCAAGCGGGCGAGCGGCTGACGAAACGCGCGATGTGCCCCAGCAATTCCTCTTCCTGGTAAGGTTTGCCGAGGTATTCGTTGACGCCCAGTTCCAGCGCGTAATTGCGGTGCTTGTCGGCCGTGCGCGAGGTAATCATGATGACCGGCAGGCGTTTGGTCTTGCTGTCCTGGCGCAGGCGTTTCAAGACTTCGAAGCCGTCCATGCGCGGCATCTCGATGTCGAGCAGCATTGCGTCCGGCATGATCTCCATCAGTTGTTCCAGCGCATCCACGCCATCCTTGGCGGTGACCACTTGATAGCCGGAACGTTCCAGCAGGCGGGTGGTGATCTTGCGCACGGTCAGCGAGTCGTCCACCACCATCACCAGCGGTTTGCGTTGCACTGTAACGCTGGCGGCGGCCGGCCTGGCGATCTTGCGGGTGACGGCGATGCGCTGGCTGAAGGCGACCGGATTGATGATCAGGATCACCTCGCCGCTGGTCGATACCGTCGCGCCGGCGATGCCCGGCAACCGCGCCAATTGCGGGCCGATGTTTTTTACCACGACTTCCTGATTGCCCAGCAGCGCGTCAACATGCAGCGCAATACGCTGTTCGCCGCTCTTCAGCAACAACACCGGATTATGCGGCTGGCTGACGATCTCGGCCTGCTCGTCGCCGAGCACACGCGGCAGATAGAACAGCGGGTAGGACTTGCCCTGCCAATCGACGCGCTTTTGTGCGTACAGCGTACTCAATTCCGCCGGTTTGACTTGCTGCACGTGCTCGACCATGGAAGAAGGCAGCGCATACGCCGATTGAGCGGCGCGCACCATCAGGGTGCGTGTCACCGCCAGCGTGAGCGGCAGGTGGATGGTGAAGCGCACGCCCTGGTCCGGCTGCGAGGCCACATCGATACGTCCGCCCAGTGCCGATACTTCGCTGCGCACCACATCGAGCCCCACGCCGCGCCCGGCAATCTCGCTGACTTCTCCCGCCGTCGAAAGTCCGGCGGTGAAGATCAACTGCATCAGCTGGTCGTCGCTGGCTTCATCGGCGTCGGCAATTAGATTTTGTTGCAGTGCTTTTTGCCGGATGCGACCAAGGTCCAGACCGGCTCCGTCGTCGGCCAGCTCGAACACCACTTCGTTGCTTTCCTGGCGCAGGGACAGACTGATTTCGCCGATCGGTGCTTTGCCTTTCAAACCGCGCTGTTCCGGGGTTTCCAGGCCGTGGGCGACGGCATTGCGCAACAGGTGTTCGAACGGTGCCGTCATTTTTTCCAGCACACTGCGGTCCAACTCGATGCCCGCACCGCTCAATTCCAGGTTGGCACGTTTGCCCAGCTCCTTGCCGGTCTGGCGCACGATGCGGTAGAGGCGCTCGCTGATGCTGGAGAACGGCACCATGCGGATGCTCATCAGCCCCTGTTGCAGATCGCGGTTGAGGCGCGCCTGCGCGTTCAGGGCAGCCGCCGTTTCGTCCAAATTTTTCAGCAGGGTTTGCTGCACGGTTTGCACGTCGTGCACGCTTTCGTTCATGAACCGGGTCAATTCCTGCAGACGGGTGAAGCGGTCGAATTCGAGCGGATCGAACTGGCTTTCGCTGTCGCTGCTGGCGGCGACCCGCGCCTG
>PCWU01000059.1:0-530 GCA_002787455.1 Gallionellaceae bacterium CG11_big_fil_rev_8_21_14_0_20_60_62
CAGGAAGTGGGCGACGAGCCGCTGCTGATGGCACAACGCAAACTGTGTCCGGTCTGGATCGGACGCGACCGCCCGGCCTGTGCCCACGCCCTGCTGCGGGTACACCCTGAATGCGATGTCATCTTCAGCGACGACGGCTTGCAACATTACCGCCTGCAACGGGATGTGGAGATCGCCGTGGTCGATGGCACACGCCGCTTTGGCAACGGACTGATGCTGCCCGCCGGCCCGCTGCGCGAACCGATATCGCGCCTGCAACAAGTGGATGCGGTTGTCGTCAATGGCGGCGCAGCAAGGGATGGCGAATTCGCCATGCAACTGGCAGGAACCCATTTCTACAACTTGCTCAACCCGGACCTGATCAAAACAGCCGGCGATTTCACGGGACAACACTTGCATGCCATCGCAGGCATCGGTCATCCGCAGCGCTTCTTCGCCCTTCTGCAACAACTCGGCTTGCAATGCATCCCCCATGCCTTCCCGGACCACCATGTTTATACCCCGTCGGAGTTATCCTTCGCTGACACGGA
>PCWU01000059.1:767-4758 GCA_002787455.1 Gallionellaceae bacterium CG11_big_fil_rev_8_21_14_0_20_60_62
GTTTGGCCTTCGCCATCAAGGACGACATCCCGGTGATGCTGGCGGACGAAGCGCGCAGCATGACGGCGGAAGAAGTCGAAAAACTGTGACTGTCATGGCATATATGCCGCCCCTGATCATGCACCTTGCCATGACCTTTCCCCAGCCCTCCCCCGGAGGGAGAGGGAACAAACGTTTCGCTGCGCGAGTTTTAGGTTGATGCTGACCTTCAAGGTCGTCATCCCCGCCCGCTTCGCCTCGACGCGTTTGCCGGGCAAACCGCTGCTGGATATCGGCGGCAAACCGATGGTGGTCCGCGTCGCCGAGCAGGCGGCACAAAGCGGGGCACAGCAGATATTCATCGCCACCGACCATGAACAAATTCTCGCTGCGGCTGTGCAGCACGGTTTTCAGGCTTGCATGACGCGCGCCGACCACGCCAGCGGCACCGACCGCATCGCCGAAGTCGCAGCGCAACAAGGCTGGGGAGATGACACCATCGTGCTCAATGTGCAGGGTGACGAGCCGCTGATCCCGCCCGCACTGATCCGCGCAGTCGCACAACATCTGCAAGACCATCCCGAATGTGCCATCGCTACCGCCTGCCATCCCATCCACGATGAAGCATCAATGCGCAGCCCGAATATAGTAAAAACGGTGCTGGACAAGCAGGGCAACGCGCTGTATTTCAGCCGCGCGCCGATTCCGTATCCGCGCGATGCGTTTATGGATTTATCCTCGTCCGCAGGGCGAGACGACTGCTCTTCCTCCCCACGGGGGGAAGCTGGAAGGGGGGAACTCCCCAAAGGTATTTGTGCGCTGCGCCACATCGGCATCTATGCCTATCGAACCGGCTTTCTCAAGACCTGCAGCCAGCTCGCGCCCGCCCCGATCGAACAGGCGGAAGAGCTGGAACAACTGCGCGCGCTGTATCATGGCTACAAGATCGGCGTGAACATCACCCGGGATACGCCGCCGTGCGGGGTGGATAGCGAAGCGGATTTGCGGCAGGCAAGGCGGATTTTCGATTCACTAAAAAGGGAGGAATAAAATGAGACTGATCCTGTTGGGCGCACCCGGTGCCGGCAAAGGCACGCAAGCCAATTTCATCCGGGAAAAATTCGGCATTCCGCAAATCTCCACCGGCGACATGCTGCGTGCGGCGATCAAGGCCGGCACCCCGCTCGGCCTGGCGGCCAAGCAAGTAATGGATGCGGGCAATCTGGTGTCCGACGACATCATCATTAACCTGGTCAAAGAGCGCATCAAGGAAGCGGATTGTGCCAACGGCTTTCTGTTCGACGGCTTTCCGCGCACCATTCCGCAGGCGCAGGCGATGAAGGATGCCGGTATCAAAATCGACAGCGTGGTGGAAATCGATGTGCCCGACAGCGAGATCGTTCAGCGCATGAGCGGTCGCCGCGTACATCCCGCTTCCGGCCGCACTTACCATATCGTCTTCAATCCGCCCGGGGTGGAAGGCAAGGATGATGTCACCGGCGAAGCGCTGGTACAGCGCGCGGACGATAATGAGGATACGGTAAAAAAACGCCTCGAGGTTTACCATCAGCAGACCAAACCGCTGGTCGAGTATTACACCGCATGGAATAAATCCGGTGATGCCAACGCCCCAAAAGTCGTGTGCGTGCCCGGTGTCGGCAGTGTGGAAGCCATCCGCGACCAGGTATTCAAGGTGCTGGCGGCATGAGCATGGCGAGCAAGCCGCTTCTGACCCTGGAAGATGCACAACGCATCTCCGCGGCCGCCGGGGCGGAAGCCCGTGCCAACGCGTGGAAGGTGACCGTCGCGGTGGTCGATGACGGCGGCCATCTGCTCTACCTGCAGCGCAGCCACGACACCCAATTCGGCACAGTGGATACCGCCATCATGAAAGCGCACGCTGCCGTGGCGTTCCAGCGTCCGACCAAGGCATCGGAAGAAGCGGTATTGAGCGGCCGCCTGATCCACCTCGCCCTGCCCGGCGTGATCCCGGCCGAAGGCGGCGTGCCACTGCTGCGTGATGGCACGGTCATCGGCGGTTTGGGTGTCAGCGGGGTGCGTTCTTTCCAGGACGGTCAAATCGCCCAAGCCGGCGCCGCCGCACTCTAACCCCTCCACACTGCATACAACGCAAGTAAATCGGGCAGTCTCCGCGAGGATGCCGCCCGTTTTACTTGATTTGGCCGAGGCTCAGGCCGGCACGCGGTAGTGCTCCTGCGTCATGTTGTCCACCCCGCAAGGCAAAGCCTCGATCCAGTTCAGGAACTCGTTCACCATCTTCTTGCCCTTGAACATGCGGCCATGCTGCGGCACGATCATTTCAACGTCCATGCCACGCACCATGTTGACCCAGTAACGGCAAATCTTGTTGGAGATCATGTAGCGCCGGTGAAAACCGTCCATGTACTGGATGTGTGATTTGAAATCCTCCACCGGCGTATCCGCCGCGTCATGCGGCACGAGTGAGGCGCCCATGTCACCGGAAAACAGGATTTTGCTGACCGGATCATAGAACTGGAAATTTCCTTCGGAATGCATGAAGTGCGCCGGAATCGCCTTGATCACGGATTGTCCCAACGGCAACGACATTCCCTCATCCGGGATTCCCTGCACCCTGCCCACCGCGTTGCCGACACTGCAGAAGTGCGGCACAAAACGCACCCACAGTTTGGATATCATGACTTTGCAGTCGGAATGGATCATCCACTTGTTGACTGAGGCGATGATGTCGGGGTCGGCATGCGAGGCGAGGATGTAATCCAGGTTCTTTGGCGCGAAATAATTATGCATCGCCATCAGCAGGCCGTTGTAGGTCATGTTGCCGCCCGGATCGAGCAAGGCGCCGTGGTCGTGATCCACGATCAAAAATTGATTGGCTTGCACCGCCTCGCCGGCAGCGTCATCCACCAGATCATCGAACATCATGCACAGATGTTTGCCGTTATTGAATAATTCAATCGCCATTTCTACCCCCTCCTGATTTATGCTTTTATATTTTAGTTTTACCGGAACTCACCCCCGTTCAGATGGCGCTCTGATTTTGTTCGGGAGAAGCCGTTTCCAGTTTAATCTTCTAATCCATCTGATGCATTAAAATTCCTTTCACCCCCACATACGGGCAATACCGTTCTGCGAAAATGGGTAATACTCTGCCCGCAAAAAAGGTAGTATGTTGCCGCATCGAATTTGGTACCTAGAGAATCATTGCAATCACTAATGGGAGCTTAAGGAATGGTTAAAAGGAATGCGTTTTATGCCCAATCCGGCGGCGTTACCGCCGTCATCAATGCCTCCGCCTGCGGCGTCATCGAGACCGCCCGAAAACACAAGGATAAGATCGGCAAAGTCTATGCCGGACGCAACGGCATCATCGGTGCGCTCACCGAAGACTTGATCGACACCAGCAAGGAATCAGCCAAAGCGATTGCCGCATTGCGCAGCACCCCTTCCGGCGCATTCGGCTCCTGCCGCTTCAAACTCAAGGGACTGGAAGAAAACAAGCGCGAATATGAACGCATGATCGAGGTATTCAAAGCGCACAACATCGGCTATTTCTTCTACAACGGCGGCGGCGATTCCGCCGACACCTGCTACAAGGTTTCGCAACTGTCGGAAAAGATGGGTTATCCGGTACAGGCCATCCACGTGCCCAAGACCGTGGACAACGACCTGCCCATCACCGACTGCTGCCCCGGCTTCGGCTCGGTCGCCAAATACATCGCCGTCTCCACGCTGGAAGCCAGCTTCGACGTGCGCTCGATGGCCAAAACCTCGACCAAGGTGTTCGTGCTGGAAGTGATGGGACGCCATGCCGGTTGGATTGCCGCCGCAGGCGGTCTGGTCGAAGAGCACGGCATTCCGGTCATTATCCTGTTCCCGGAAATCGAATTCGACCAGAAGAAATTCCTCGCCAGAGTGGATGCCATGGTGAAGAAGTACGGCTATTGCAGCGTAGTGGTGTCGGAAGGCTGTCATTATCCGGATGGACGTTTCCTCGCCGAACAGGGTTCGC
>PCWU01000034.1:0-2200 GCA_002787455.1 Gallionellaceae bacterium CG11_big_fil_rev_8_21_14_0_20_60_62
TCTCCAAAACCGAGGGTTGGGGGTTCGAGACCCTCCTGGCCTGCCAGTTATAAAGTAGAACGGACGTAAATGGCTGACAAAATCAAACTGCTGATCGCCCTGCTGCTGCTTGCGGCGGGAGTGGTTGGCTTCTATGCGCTGGGCGATGCGGCGGCGGTATTGCGCGTGGCGTCGGTGCTGTTCGGTGTGATGGCGGCGGCGGGCGTGTTCTGGACTTCGTCGCAGGGCAAGCGTTTTTTCGGTTTTGCCGGTGATTCGGTGAACGAGGCGAAGCGCGTGGTGTGGCCGACGCGCAAGGAAACGGTGCAGACCACCGGCATTGTGATTTTGTTTGCGGTAGTGATGGCGCTATTCCTGTGGGCGGTGGATGCGAGTCTGTTGCTGGTCGTCAACAAATTGATGGGACGGGGGGATTAATGGCCAAACGTTGGTATGTGGTGCATACGTACTCGCAATTCGAGAAGAGCGTGCAGCGCGCGTTGATAGAGCGTATCGGGCGCACCGGCATGCAGGATATGTTCGGCCAGATTCTGGTTCCGGTCGAGGAAGTAGTTGAGTTGAAGGCGGGGCAGAAAAGTATAAGCGAGCGCAAATTCTTTCCCGGCTATCTGCTGGTCGAGATGGAAATGACCGACGAAACCTGGCATCTGGTGAAGAGTTTGCCCAAGGTAACCGGTTTCCTCGGCGGCAGCGCGATGAAGCCGTCGCCCATTTCGCAGAAGGAAGTGGACACCATCATGGAGCAGATGCAGGCGGGGGTGGAGAAACCGCGGCCCAAGGTGTTGTTCGAGGTGGGCGAATCGGTGCGCGTCAAGGAAGGTCCGTTTACCGACTTCAACGGCTCGGTGGAGGATGTCAACTACGACAAGAGCAAGCTGCGCGTGGCGGTCACCATTTTTGGTCGCGCCACACCGGTGGAATTGAGTTTCGGGCAGGTGGAAAAAGCCTGATCAATGCAGGCGCGAGAAAGTCGGCCTGAATGCAGGAGCAGTCATCGTTTTTTTAACGGGGAGCGTGCCGGAGCAATTACGGTATGCGTTTAACCCACTAAGAAGGAGTCGCAACGTGGCAAAGAAAATCGTCGGCTATATCAAGCTGCAAGTCCCGGCCGGTAAGGCCAATCCCAGTCCTCCGATCGGCCCCGCACTGGGCCAGCGCGGCCTGAACATCATGGAATTCTGCAAGGCCTTCAACGCGCAAACCCAGGGCGTCGAGCCGGGTCTGCCGATTCCTTGCGTAATCACCGCTTATGCGGACAAGAGCTTCACCTTTGTGATGAAGACCCCGCCCGCGACCATTCTGATCAAGAAGGCCGCCGGTATCCAGAAGGGTAGCGCGGTGCCGCATACCACCAAGGTCGGTAACCTGACCCGTCAACAGGCCGAAGACATCGCCAAGACCAAGCAGCCCGACCTGACCGCTGGCGATATGGACGCGGCGGTGCGCACCATCGCCGGTAGCGCGCGCAGCATGGGTATTACTGTGGAAGGGGTGAAATAACATGGCACAAATTTCCAAACGCTATAAGGCAATCGCGGCCCAAGTCGAACGCAACAAGCTGTATGCGCTGGACGAGGCGCTGAAGCTGGTGAAAGAAACCGCCAAGGCCAAGTTTGATGAGTCGATTGATGTGGCGGTGAACCTGGGTGTGGACGCCAAGAAGTCGGACCAATTGGTGCGCGGTTCGGTCGTGTTGCCCAAAGGCACCGGCAAGAGCGTGCGCGTGGCGGTATTCGCCCAGGGCGCCAAGGCGGAAGAAGCCAGGGCGGCCGGTGCCGACATCGTCGGTTTTGACGATCTGGCGGAAAGCATCAAGGCCGGCAAGATGGATTTCGACATCGTGATTGCGGCGCCGGATGCGATGCGTATCGTCGGCCAGCTGGGCCAGATTCTCGGCCCGCGCGGCTTGATGCCGAACCCGAAAGTCGGCACGGTAGCGGCCGATGTGGCGGGCGCGGTGAAGAACGCCAAGGCCGGTCAGGTGCAGTACCGCACCGACAAGAACGGCATTATCCAGTGCACTATCGGCCGTGCCTCGTTTGCGCCGGAAGCCCTGCGCGAAAACCTGCTGGCACTGATCGATGCGCTGAACAAGGCGAAGCCGGCCGGTGCCAAGGGTGTGTATCTGAAAAAGATCGCGATCTCCAGCACCATGGGTGTCGGGATCCGCGTCGAGCAGGCCAGCCTGGCTGCGTAATGT
>PCWU01000034.1:2212-6094 GCA_002787455.1 Gallionellaceae bacterium CG11_big_fil_rev_8_21_14_0_20_60_62
TGGCTGAAGACTTAATTGACGGCAGTTGCGTCGGCCCACGCAGATGGTGTGCCCGCAAGCGGAGAGTTGGTTTGATTTTCTGTCTTGAGGTCGCGGTCATTAATCGGGAAGTATCGCGCGCAGGCAAGATACTCCACAGTGAAGATGGAGGAAGACTTTGAGTCTCAATCTGCAAGAAAAGCAAGCAGTCGTCGCGGAAGTCAGCGCACAAGTGGCGCAGGCCCAGACGGTCGTGCTGGCCGAGTACCGCGGTATCGCCGTCGCGGACATCACCAAATTGCGTGCCAATGCGCGCCAATCCGGGGTGTATCTGCGCGTGTTGAAAAACACGCTGGCGCGCCGTGCGGTGCAGGGCACGCCGTTCGAGGGCTTGGCTGACCAGATGGTGGGGCCGTTGCTGTACGGTATCAGCGCTGACGCAGTCGCCGCCGCGAAAGTGGTGCACGAATTCGCCGGCACCAATAGCAAGCTGGTAATCAAGGCAGGCGCTTACAACGGCAAAGTAATGGATGTGGCGGGCGTTACCGCGCTCGCAACCGTGCCTTCCAAGGAAGTGCTGCTGGCGCAACTGCTGGGTCTGTTGCAGTCGCCTGTTTCCGGTCTGGCGCGCGTCATTGCGGCCGTGGCGGAACAGAAAACCGCTACCGCTTAATTTTTTCGAACTCTTAATTTCAGGAAGAACAAAATGGCATTTGATAAAGACGCATTCTTGGCAGCACTGGACGGCATGACCGTGCTGGAACTTAACGAACTGGTAAAGGCGGTCGAGGAGAAATTCGGTGTGTCCGCTGCCGCAATGGCGGCTCCTGCTGCCGGCGGCGCTGCCGGCGGTGCCGCCGCTGCGGCGGAACAAACCGAGTTCACCGTGGTGTTGACTGCCGCCGGCGAACAAAAAGTTGGCGTGATCAAGGTGGTTCGCACCATCACCGGTCTGGGCTTGAAGGAAGCCAAGGATCTGGTTGACGGCGCGCCGAAGCCGGTCAAGGAAGGTGTGAGCAAGGCGGATGCCGATGCGATCGCCAAGCAACTGATCGAAGCGGGCGCGACTGCTGAAATCAAGTAAGCATTGCGCTGCGCAAAAGGCTGACGGTTTTGCCGTCAGCCTTTTGCCGCTTCTGCAAAGGAAACTGTAGTAGCAGGCAGATGCCAGCGATTAGCCGGACCCTGGTTTCGGTTAATCCCTGTCTTCTGGCGCAAGGCGGCGAAGTGCCGTGCTTGAACCCGAATTGTATAAGGGCGCCTCTGGAAATTCACTTTTGCGTGATGAAGCGCACGGCGCACGGTGCGCAGGAACCGGAGTGTACACAGGGGTACATGAGGATTCCGAGCACCGCGCAACGCGGCGATTCGCATGCAAAATGAATTTTATAGAGGCGCCTATAAGCAGGCTCGCGCCGCAGGGCGCGGGTACGCAACCTTGGTTTTCCAACTGTCGTGGAGATTATATGAGCTGCTCTTTCACTGAAAAAAAACGCATACGTAAGAGTTTTGCGAAACGCAAGGGGGCATTGCCGGTGCCTTTTCTGCTTTCCACCCAGCTGGAATCCTACAGCGCGTTCCTGCAGGCATGGACGCCGGCCGAACAGCGCAAGAATGACGGGCTGCAAGCCGCGTTCAATTCGATTTTCCCGATCGAGAGCCACAACAAATTTGCCCGTCTCGATTTTGTCAGCTACCAGTTGGGCATGCCGCCGTTTGATGTGCGCGAATGCCAGCAGCGCGGCCTGACCTACGCTTCGCCGCTGCGCGCGCGGGTGCGTCTGACCATCCTCGACAAGGAGTCGTCCAAGCCCAAGATCAAAGAGGTCAAGGAGCAGGAAGTCTATATGGGCGAGATTCCGCTGATGACCAACACCGGTTCGTTTGTGGTCAACGGCACCGAGCGTGTGATCGTGTCGCAATTGCACCGTTCGCCCGGGGTGTTCTTCGAGCATGACCGCGGCAAGACACACTCCTCCGGCAAGCTGCTGTTCTCCGCGCGCGTGATCCCCTATCGCGGTTCCTGGCTGGACTTCGAGTTCGATGCCAAGGATTTTGTGTATTTCCGTATTGACCGCCGGCGCAAATTGCCGGTCACCATTCTGCTGAAATCGATCGGCTACACGCCGGAGCAGATTCTGGCGATGTTTTTCCAGTTTGACACCTTCCATTTTGGCAAGAAGGGCACCCAGTTCGAGGTGGTGCCGGAGCGTCTGCGCGGGGAAATCGCGCGTTTCGATATCACCGCCAAGGACGGCAAGCTGATCGTGGCGAAGGACAAGCGTATCACCGTGCGCCACATCCGTGAAATCCAGGAAGCGAGCATCGACAAGCTGACGGTGGAAGACGAGTTTTTGCTGGGGCGCGTGCTGGCGAATAACCTGGTGGACAAGGACAGCGGCGAAATTATCGCCAATGCCAATGACGAGATTACCGAGACATTGCTGGAAACCCTGCGGCAGGCCGGCATCGCCAAAATCCAGACGCTGTACACCAACGAACTGGATCAGGGCGCCTATATCTCGCAGACCCTGCGCATGGATGAAACGACCGACCTGTGGACGGCGCGTGTCGCGATCTACCGCATGATGCGTCCCGGCGAGCCGCCGACCGAAGATGCGGTGGAAGGGCTGTTCAACGGTTTGTTCTTCAATGAAGAGCGTTACAACCTGTCCGCCGTCGGGCGCATGAAGTTCAACCGCCGAGTCGGGCGCGAGGAACTGACCGGCGAGAACGTCCTGTCCAACGAGGATATCGTCGAGGTGGTGAAGATCCTGGTCGAGTTGCGCAACGGGCGCGGCGAGATCGACGACATCGATCACCTCGGCAACCGCCGTGTGCGCGCCGTGGGCGAACTGGCGGAGAACCAGTTCCGCGTCGGCCTCGCCCGCGTCGAGCGCGCGGTCAAGGAACGCCTCGGCCAGGCCGAAGCGGATAACCTGATGCCGCACGACCTGATCAACGCCAAGCCGATCTCGGCGGCGGTGAAGGAATTCTTTGGCTCCTCGCAGCTGTCGCAGTTCATGGACCAAACAAACCCGCTGGCCGAAGTGACCCACAAGCGACGGATTTCCGCCCTCGGCCCCGGCGGCCTGACGCGCGAGCGCGCCGGCTTCGAGGTGCGCGACGTGCACCCGACCCACTACGGCCGCGTGTGCCCGATCGAAACCCCGGAAGGCCCGAACATCGGCCTGATCAACTCCTTGGCGCTGTATGCCCGCACCAACGAATACGGCTTCATCGAAACGCCGTACCGCAAGGTGGCCAAGAGCCGCGCGCTGGACGAGGTGGACTATCTGTCCGCGATCGAGGAGGGCAATTTTACCATTGCGCAGGCGAATGCCGAACTGGACAAGAAGGGTCACTTTACCGACGACATCGTGTCCGCCCGCCAGCACAACGAGTTCGTGCTGGCCGAGCCGGAGAACATCGAATACATGGACGTGGCACCGGCGCAGGTGGTATCGGTCGCGGCTTCGCTGATCCCGTTCCTGGAGCACGATGACGCGAACCGCGCCCTGATGGGCGCCAACATGCAACGCCAGGCGGTACCGGTGTTGCGCGCCGAGAAGGCGCTGGTCGGTACCGGGATCGAGCGCACCGTGGCGGTCGACTCCGGCACGGCGGTGCAGGCATGGCGCGGCGGCCGCGTGGACTATGTGGACTCCGGCCGTATCGTGGTGCGTGTCAGCGACGAAGAAACCGTGGCGGGCGAAGTCGGGGTGGATATCTACAACCTGACCAAATACACCCGCTCCAACCAGAACACCAACATCAACCAGCGTCCGCTGGTGCGCGTGGGCGACGTGATCGCGCGCGGCGACGTGGTGGCGGACGGGGCATCGACCGACATGGGCGAGCTGGCGCTGGGGCAGAACATGATGATCGCGTTCATGCCGTGGA
>PCWU01000057.1:0-468 GCA_002787455.1 Gallionellaceae bacterium CG11_big_fil_rev_8_21_14_0_20_60_62
CTTCGCGGATCGAGGCAATGTGACGGAGGCGGATAACGGTCGCTTCAACGTCAATCACAATCCAGAAAGCTTGCATGAGTTTCGAGTGCCCAGCTTGCGTAATGTGGCCCTCACGGCACCGTATTTCCACGATGGCAATGCGGCCACTTTGGAAGAAGCGATCGCCGTTATGGCGAAATATCAGTTGGGGCGCGCCATGCCAGCCAAGGATTTGAACGACATTGCTGCCTTCTTGCGTAGTTTGACGGGTGAATTGGCGGGGCAACCGCTATGAAAATTCCACTGTGGAAAAGCGGGCTATGGTTGGCTGCATTGGCCACCTTGGGTTGGCTGTATCAGCAGTCCACGCAAGTGGAAATCGAATTACACCTGCGCACGGTGCAGCACTTTGAGCAATTGCGCCAACAAGACGCGCGCCTGAATCAATACGTGTTGCAAGCACGCTATGGACAACTCAAGAATTACGAT
>PCWU01000057.1:483-4448 GCA_002787455.1 Gallionellaceae bacterium CG11_big_fil_rev_8_21_14_0_20_60_62
ACCGTCACTTGTTCGAGCAGAAAACCGGGCAGATTGAGCAGTTCAAATCGCACAACGCGGTGTTGCGCAATTCGCTGCGCTATTTTCCATCGGCGGCACATGCCTTGCTGGAGCGCGCAGCAGTGGGTTCGAGCCGCGCTGCACAATTGCACGACTTGTTGGAAGAGGTCTTGCTGTTTGACCAACATGCCAGCCCAGCGCTTGTCGCCACCATCGGAAAAACGATGGATACCTTGAAGAATGCAAGCCCACAGCAGGATGCTGGGATAGTTGAACTCGCCAAACATGTGGACATTATTTTGTCGCACAAGATTGAGGTGGATGATTTTGTGCGTGACATCACCCAAACAGAAACCGATGCGCAAGCGGATACGCTATTCCAGCTTTACGGCGGCGTATTCACCCGGCGTGAACAACAGGCCGCCCATTACAAACTGGCTTTGGCTTTGTTGTCAGCCTTGATGTTGGCTTATGTGGCTTGGGTGTTGGCGAAGTTGCAACGCTCACGGCGTATTTTGAATGAGTCTTTGCGTGAATTGGAATTCCAAAAATTCGCACTCGATCAGCACTCCATCGTCAGCATCGCCGACCGTAGCGGAAAAATTCTCTACACCAATGACAAGTTCAGCGAGGTGAGCCAATACCGCCGCGAGGAATTGTTGGGGCAAGATCATCGCGTGTTGAATTCCGGGTATCACCCCGGCAGTTTTTTCAAGGAAATGTGGGCCACCATCGGGCATGGGCAGGTGTGGCAGGGCGAGGTAAAAAATCGGCGCAAAGATGGATCGTTTTACTGGGTGGACTCGACCATCGTGCCGTTCATGGATGTGCAGGGAAAACCACTGCGCTATGTTTCTATCCGCACCGATATTACGGCGCGCAAGGAATTGGATGCGCAGATGGAATCGCAGCGCACCTTCTATGAGCGCATCAGCGAAACCTTGGGTGAGGGGCTGTATGTGCAGGATGGCGAGGGCCTCTGTATTTACATGAATGCCGAAGCCGAACGGTTGCTGGGGTGGGGGCGTGAAGACTTTATCGGCAAGCCGGTACATACCACCATTCATACTCAAACGGCTGAAGGCATTGCGCTGCCTGCACGGGACTGCCCCATTTTTCATCACGTCAAAGATACAGGTGTGGCGCACCTGGACGACCAGGTTTTTACGCGCAAAGATGGCTCGGTGTTTCCTGTTGAGCTGATTTCCAAGGCCGCGTATCGCGAAGATGGCAAGCTGGAAAAACTGGTGGTGGCTTTCCAGGATATTTCCGGGCGCAAGAAAAACGAGTTGACTATGCGCCTCACGCAAGAGCGGCTCAATCTGGCGTTGGAAGGCTCTGGCTTGGCGTTGTGGGATTGGGATATTGCGGATGGCCACATGTATTTGAGTGCCAAATGGTCCGAGATGTTGGGCGGTGAAGCAGAGGAATCACTGGTTCGCGTGGAGCAATTGTTCGAGCGTGTGCATCCGCAAGACCGCACTGTGGCACAGGCGCAACTTGCCCCTGCACTAAAAGGACTGTCGGCTTATTACTCCAGTGAGTATCGGGTGAAACGATACGACGGCAGTTGGTTGTGGATACATACGCATGGCAAGGTGGTGGAGCGTGATGATGACGGCCGCGCTCGGCGCATGACAGGGACGAATTCCGATATTAGTGCGCGCAAAGAAGCCGAGACGGCAATCGTCAAAGCCAAAGAAGCCGCCGAACAGGCCAGTCGTGCGAAAGGCGATTTCCTCGCCAATATGAGCCATGAGATACGCACGCCGATGAACGGCATCCTTGGCATGACTGAATTGACTCTGGATACTGAGCTGACGCATGAACAACGGGAATATCTATCGCTGGTGAAGTCCTCGGCCGATTCCCTGCTACACATCATCAACGACATCCTGGATTTCTCAAAGATAGAATCTGGCAAGATGAACATCGAGAACATCGAGTTTTCGCTGGAACACATGATGCGCGACACGATGAAATCGCTGGCGATGCGTGCGCATCAAAAGCATCTGGAGCTGCTGTTGCACATTGCCCCCGATGTGCCAGACCATGTGTTTGGCGATCCGGGACGGTTGCGTCAAGTGATTGTCAATTTGGTGGGGAACGCGATCAAGTTCACCGAGACGGGCGAGATCGAGGTGTCCGTTGCGCGCGAAACAGGCGCGGGCGAAGGCTTGGCGAGATTGCGCTTTAGCGTGCGGGATACCGGCATCGGCATTCCGCAAGAAAAATTCCAGACCATCTTTGAGTCCTTCTCTCAGGCGGACACTTCCACGACCCGCAAGTATGGCGGGACAGGCTTGGGGCTGACGATCTCCGCGCAGATCATCGCGCTGATGGGTAGCGCGATTGAGCTCAGTAGCGTGGTGAGGAGCGGCACGACGTTCCATTTTGTGCTGGACATGCCTATCGTTTCCAACAGTCCGCTGGCGGAATATCAGCACACTGGGAATCTTGCTGCCTTGCCTGTGCTGGTGGCGGACGACAACGCGACGAATCGCCGCCTGCTGCAACAGATGTTGTCGAACTGGAAGATGCAGCCCGCGGTGGTCGCCAGCGGCGAGGAGGCTTTGCGGGAACTGCAACGCGCAGCCAAAGCGGGCGCGCCTTATTCATTGGCCATCCTGGATGTGCAAATGCCCGATATGGATGGCTTCACGCTGGCCGAAAAATTGCGTCAGCATCCCGAATTTGCGGGGGCCACGGTGATGATGTTAACCTCGGAAGGGCAGCGCGGCGACGCGGCACGCTGTCGTGAATTAGGCGTGGCGGGTTATTTGATGAAGCCTGTTGCGCAATCCGAATTGCTGGATGCCATCATGACCGCGCTGGGCGAGCCCGAGCAGGAAAGTGTGCCGCTCATTACCCGCCATTCATTGCGCGAGACACGGCGCAAACTGAACCTGCTGCTGGCGGAAGATAACAAAGTGAATCAGACTCTGGCGACACGTCTGTTAGAAAAATTGGGACATCAAGTGACCGTCGCCAACAATGGCGAGGAGGCCGTACAGCAATGGCAAAGTTCCCGCTTCGATGCGATTTTAATGGACGTGGATATGCCTGTGATGAATGGCTATGAAGCGACTGAACGCATCCGCGAACTGGAGCAAGGCACCGGTGCACATATTCCCGTCGTGGCGATGACCGCGCATGCCATGCAAGGCGCGCGCGAAGAATGTTTGCGCCACGGCATGGACGGCTATTTGACCAAGCCGATCGACACCGAGGCGCTGTGGAACGAGCTGGAGCAGATTGGACGCGCGGGCGGCCCGTTGGCATCACGGGATGCTCCCTCGCTGGAGCCCACACTGGCGGTCGCGGATTTCGCCAAGGCGCGCCAGACCATGGACGACAACAAGGAATTGTTCGACGAGATCGTCAGGCTGTTCCTGGAAGACTCCCCGCCGCATATCGAGAAGATCAAGAATGGTTTGGCGCAAGGAGATGCCGATGCCGTGCGACACAGCGCCCATACATTGAAAGGCATGGTGGGCATCTTCGCTGCCGAACGCACCATGCAGGCGGCCGAAAAACTGGAATCTCCGGCAGGCGCCGGTGGTGAAGGAATGACCGCCGCGCTTGTCGAATTGGAGACTGCCTTGTCGGAACTGGAGAATGCACTGCGCGACTACCAGTGGTAGATTCGCAGCGTATGTCAGTAATAAATGGCTATTTTGATAAGAGAGATGAGTTCATGAGGCGCCTTCCGCTTCTCAATCTGGTACTGCGCGCGCCGCTGCTGGCACTCCTTCTGCTGGCCGGGCAGGCTTGCGCGCAGGAAGTGCGGGTCGGGCTGTATCAGAACGAACCCAAGCTGTTCACCAACGACGCCGGCGAGGCGGACGGTATTCTGATCGATCTGCTGCAGGAGGTCGCCGCGCGCGAAAACTGGCAGTTGAAATTTGTCGCGTGCGAATGGCAAGAATGCCTTAAGGCGCTCGAAGCGGGCGCCATCGATCTGA
>PCWU01000057.1:4462-5048 GCA_002787455.1 Gallionellaceae bacterium CG11_big_fil_rev_8_21_14_0_20_60_62
GCCGAGCGCGAGCGGCAGTTTGATTTTCACCAAACGCCCGCGTTGTATAGCTGGTCGCAATTGTATTGTCCCCAGGCATTGCATCTGAAGTCACCGCTCGATCTGGCCGGCAAGAAACTCGTGGTGCTGGAAGGTTCGGTGCAACAGGACGCGGTCAAAACACTGCTGGAGGCTTTCGGTCTAAAGGCCAGTATTACCGCGGCGCCTTCGATGGATGAGGTTTTTCTGCGGGTGCAACAGGGGGATGCCGATGCGGCGGCGGCCGGCCACTATTTCGGGGATATCCGCGCGCACGAATACGGGCTGGTGGAAACGCCGGTGGTGTTCAACCCCGCGCGCCTGTTCTACGCCACGGCACAGGGTCGCAACCCCGACCTGCTCGCGGCCATCGACCGTCATCTGGAGTTGTGGCTACAGGATTCCTCATCCCCCTATTTTTCAATCATCAAAAACTGGGGAGGAGATCTGCGCCACCAGGAAGTACCGTCGCGCATCTGGAATGTCCTGGCGATTATCACTCTGGCGCTATTGGCACTGACCGTGCTTGCGCTTTTCCTGCGCTGGCAAGTCCAAAGCCGCACGCGGC
>PCWU01000061.1 GCA_002787455.1 Gallionellaceae bacterium CG11_big_fil_rev_8_21_14_0_20_60_62
TCTTCAGTGACTCGCGCTGACCCTCGGCCTCCTGCGAACCGACCGACTCGCCGCCGCGCACGGCGCTAATGGCCGTTTCCAGCGGCGCACGTGCCACGCCGTGCGTCTTGAGCAGACGCCCGCATTCGCCCTTGTCACCGGTCAGCGCGAGCAGGAACATCTCGCTGGCGATGAACTGGTCGCCGCGCTTCTGCGCTTCCTTGTCGGTGACGTTGAACAGGTTGGACAGATCGCGCCCGACCTGCACCTCGCCGCCGTGACCTTCCACCTTGGGCAGGCGGTTCACGGAATCGTTGAGCGCGGTCTTGAGCGCGTTGACATTGCCCCCGGCGCGCGCCAGCAGCGAACTCGCACCGCTGTCGGCATCGTTGAGCAAGGCCAGCAGCAGATGCTGCGGCTCGATAAACTGGTTGTCGCTGCCGATGGCCAGACTCTGGGCATCGGACAGCGCTTGTTGCAGCTTGGTGGTGAACTTGTCGAAACGCATGGTCGCTCCTTGATGGAATTGTGTGATTGGTCTGCAGATGGGGACTTGCCGAGTATTTTCAACCCGTTTTTCCCTGAAAGTTTCCATTGCCGACGGCTTGCTTGCCTTTGCTGCGCTTTTTGACAACAATGCACACCATTCTCCGGAGCCATTTGATGACAAAACAAGCTGTAGCCGATTTCACCCTGCCCGCTACCGGCGGCACCGATTTCACGCTCTACCCCCTCCGCAGCAAATCATTGGTGATTTATTTCTACCCCAAGGACAACACGCCGGGCTGCACCACCGAGGCGCAGCAGTTCCGCGATCTGTATGCGGGATTTCAGCAGGCGGGGTGCGAGATCGTCGGCATCTCGCGCGACAGCATCAAGTCGCACGAGAATTTCAGGGCGAAGTTCACCCTGCCTTTCGCCCTGCTCTCCGATGCGGACGAAACGGTGTGCAATCTGTTCGGCGTGATGAAGCAGAAGATGATGTACGGCAAACAGGTGCGCGGTATCGAGCGCAGCACCTTTTTGCTCGACAACAAAGGCGTCATCCGCAAGGAGTGGCGCGGCCTGAAGGCGGACAGTCACGCGCAGGAAGTACTCGATTTCGTGCAATCTCTTTAAGGAAAACAATGAACGCTCGCAAAGCCGCGCCGGGAAACACAACCAAGCTGTTCGTACTGGATACCAACGTGCTGATGCACGATCCGACCAGCTTGTTCCGCTTCGAGGAACATGACATCTATCTGCCGATGTTCGTGCTGGAAGAGCTGGACAACAACAAGAAGGGGATGACCGAAGTGGCGCGTAACGCGCGCCAGGCCAGCCGCTTTCTCGACAACCTGGTCAGCGAGTCCGAAGACAGCATTGATAATGGCGTCCCGTTAAATGCACTGGGCAACAAGAACGCGACCGGTCGCCTGTATCTGCAAACCGAATTCATCACCCACGATCTGCCGCAAAACCTGGCCAACGGCAAGGCCGACAACGCCATTCTGGCGGTGGTCGCGCATCTGCACAAAGAACAGCCCCAGCGCCAGGTCACCCTGGTCAGCAAAGACATCAACATGCGCATCAAGTCGCGCGCACTGGGCTTGTCGGCACAGGATTACTTCAACGACAAAGTGCTGGAAGACACCGACCTGCTGTACGCCGGCGTGCGCGAACTGCCGGCCGATTTTTGGGAGACGCACGGCAAGGACATGAAGTCCGGCTCGCAGGGCAACCAGACCTTCTATGCAATCAATGGTCCGCTGTGCAAGGATTTTCTGGTCAACGAATTCGTGTTTCAGGAAGAGGGGGACAAGCCTTTCTACGCGGTGGTCGCGGCACAAAAAGACGATACCGCCACCCTGCTCACCATCACCGACTATGCGCACAGCAAAAACGCGATCTGGGGCATCACCGCGCGCAACCGCGAGCAGAATTTCGTCCTCAACCTGCTGATGAACCCGGAGATCGATTTCGTCACCCTGCTCGGCCAAGCCGGCACCGGCAAGACGCTGCTGACGCTGGCGGCAGGTCTGATGCAGGTGCTGGAACAGAAGATCTATTCCGAGATCATCATGACCCGCGTCACCGTCTCGGTGGGAGAGGACATCGGCTTCCTGCCGGGCACCGAGGAAGAGAAGATGTCGCCCTGGATGGGCGCGTTGGACGATAACCTGGACGTGCTGAACCAGTCCAGCGAGGAAGGCGGCGAATGGGGCCGCGCCGCGACGCGCGACCTGATTCGCTCGCGCATCAAAATAAAGTCGCTCAACTTCATGCGCGGTCGCACCTTCCTCAACAAGTTCCTCATCATCGACGAAGCGCAGAACCTGACACCCAAGCAGATGAAGACACTGATCACCCGCGCCGGCCCCGGCACCAAGGTGGTGTGCATGGGCAACATCGCGCAGATCGACACGCCCTATCTCACTGAAGGCAGCTCCGGCCTGACCTATGTGGTGGATCGCTTCAAAGGCTGGGCGCACAGCGGCCATGTCACGCTCCAGCGCGGTGAACGCTCGCGCCTGGCGGACCATGCGGGGGAAGTACTGTGAACGATCCGCTCGACAAAACCGACGACGAGTGGCGCGACGAGCTGACTCCCGAGCAATACGAGGTGTGCCGCAAAGGTGGTACCGAGCCGGCCTTCACCGGCGAATACTGGGATTGTCACGATGCCGGGGTGTATCGCTGCATCTGCTGCGGCAGCCCGTTGTTCGATGCCGAGACCAAATACGAATCCGGCACCGGCTGGCCCAGTTTTTGGGAGCCCGTTGATGAAGAGGCGGTAAACTACGACGACGAAGACCCGCTCGGTATGGGACGTATCGCGGTCAATTGCACCAATTGCGACGCCCATCTGGGCCATGTGTTCGAGGACGGACCGAAGCCCGCCGGCTTGCGTTTCTGCATCAACTCCGCCTCGCTGGCGCTGGATAGAAAGTAACCATGAAACTCCTGTTCGACCTGTTTCCTGTCATCCTGTTCTTTATTGTGTTCAAGGTCGCCGGTGTATTCGCCGCCACGGCGACAGCCATCGCCGCCACCTTCGTCCAGGTCGGCTGGGTGAAATACCGGCATGGCAAGGTTGATACCATGCTGTGGGTGAGCCTGGGCATCATCACCGTGTTCGGCGGCGCGACACTGCTGCTGCACGACGAGACTTTCATCAAGTGGAAGCCGACCATCCTGTACTGGTTCTTCGCCGCGGCACTGCTGGTTTCAGCCATCGTGCTGAAGAAGAATCTGATGCGAGCATTGTTGCAGGAAAAAATGCCGCTACCGGACTTCGTCTGGAACCGGCTGAATCTTTCCTGGAGCGCGTTTTTCGTCCTGCTCGGCATTCTCAACCTGTATGTCGCCTACCACTTCAGCACCGATGCATGGGTAAATTTCAAGCTGTTCGGCACCACCGGCATCATGCTGGTCTTCATCCTGGCGCAGTCGGCGTTGCTGTCAAAATACGTGGAAGAAGAAAAAAAGGAATCCTGACATGCTATATGCCATCTTCGGACAGGACGTTGAAAATAGTTTGGCAAAACGCCTGTCTGTGCGCCTCGCCCACTTGGCGCGCCTTGAAGCCTTGCAGAAAGCAGGCCGACTGGTGCTGGCCGGGCCCTTCCCCGCCGCCGACGCCTCTGATCCGGGAACCGCCGGTTTCAGCGGCAGCCTGATCGTCGCCGAGTTCGATTCGCTTGCTGCCGCCGAAGCTTGGGCAACCGCCGATCCCTATCTCGCCGCCGGGGTGTATGCACAAGTTGCGGTGCGCCCGTTCAAACAGGTTTTTCCGCGCTGAACCCTTGCCGCAGCCTGTGATATATTGCGCACCGCCTCTTTACAACAACCTTTCATCGAAGGAAAGAATATGCCGAGAATTGCCCGAGTTGTCCTGTTTTCATCCTTGCTGCTGGCCAGCGCTGCGGCACAGGCCGCCGATGCGGACAAGACTGCCGCACTAGTGAATGGCGTGGCCATTCCGCAATCCCGCATCGA
>PCWU01000158.1:0-4396 GCA_002787455.1 Gallionellaceae bacterium CG11_big_fil_rev_8_21_14_0_20_60_62
AACGCCATCGAGCTAGGCACGATTGAGCTGGACGAAGCCACACAACGCCGCGCACAGCAGCACAAGGCAGCACGGGAGGCTTTATTCATCGAACTGGCGGGAGTACGGCGCGACACCTCCCTTCCCGCTGTGGAATACCTCAAAGCGAGTCAGGTGGACGCTTTCGGCAAGGTGCTGCGCGAGAAGCTGCTCTCCGCCGATTCACCGCTGGCAAAGAGCTATTTGAAAATCTTGGTGGATGAAATCGTGGTGCGGGACAAGACCGCGACCATCAGAGGCAGTTATGACGCTTTAGCAGATACGCTGCAGAAAATAAAAATGGGCACCTTGATTACTCAAGTGCCCACTTTTATACCTGATTGGTGCGCCGGAAGAGATTCGAACTCCTGACCCCTTGGTTCGTAGCCAAGTACTCTATCCAGCTGAGCTACCGGCGCATTGTGCTGCTGTTTACTCTGTGGCGGAGAGGGAGGGATTCGAACCCTCGATACAAGTTTAAGCTCGTATGCGCCCTTAGCAGGGGCGTGCCTTCGACCTCTCGGCCACCTCTCCGAAGAGGCGCGCATGATACTGATTCGACCTGCCCCGGTCAAACGTTTTATGCTTCTTCCTGCTCCAGATCGAAAGCTTTATGCAGAACTCGCACAGCAAGCTCCAGATATTTCTCGTCAATGACCACGGATATCTTAATTTCCGAGGTGGAGATCATCTGGATATTGATACCCTCTTCCGCCAGGATGCGAAACATCTTGCTGGCGATGCCGACGTGGGAGCGCATGCCGACGCCGACCACGGAGACTTTTGCGGTCTTGTCGTCGCCCACCACATCACGCGCACCGATATGCGGTTGTACCTGGTTTTTCAGGATATCCATCGCCTTGGTGAATTCGTTGCGGTGCACGGTGAAAGAAAAGTCGGTTGAGCCATCGACGCCGACGTTCTGGATGATCATGTCCACATCGACGTTGGCATCCGCCACCGGTCCCAGTACCTGGTAGGCGATGCCCGGTTTGTCCGGCACGCCGAGCACGGTGATCTTGGCTTCATCGCGGTTGAACGCGATCCCGGAAATAATGGCCTGTTCCATTTTGTCGTTTTCCTCGAAAGTGATCAGCGTGCCTTCGCCTTCTTCTTCGAAGCTGGAAAGCACGCGCAGTTTGACTTTATATTTGCCGGCGAACTCGACCGAGCGTATTTGCAGAACCTTGGAGCCGAGGCTGGCCATTTCCAGCATTTCCTCGAAGGTGATGCGCTTCAGGCGGCGTGCCTCGGGTACCACGCGCGGGTCGGTGGTATAAACGCCGTCCACGTCGGTGTAAATCTGGCATTCGTCGGCATTCAGCGCCGCCGCGATGGCGACGCCGGTGGTATCCGAACCGCCGCGCCCAAGCGTGGTGATATTGCCCTCTTCATCCATCCCCTGGAATCCGGCGACGATCAGGATATTGCCGGCATCCAGATCATTGCGCATGTTCTCCTCGTCGATACTAACGATGCGCGCCTTGGTGAATGCGCTGTCGGTCAGAATCTTGACTTGCGCGCCGGTGTAGCTTTTCGCTTGTAACCCCAATTCTTTGAGCGCCATGGCCAGTAAACCGATGGTGACCTGTTCGCCGGTGGAGATGACGACATCCAACTCGCGCGGATCGGGGTTGCTTTGGATCTCCTTGGCCAGCGCGATCAGGCGGTTGGTTTCGCCGCTCATGGCGGAAACGACCACCACAACTTGATGCCCTTGTGCCTTGTATTTTGCGATACGTTGCGCAACGTTCTTGATGCGCTCCGGGCTGCCCACCGAGGTGCCGCCGTATTTCTGAACTATCAATGCCACAATGAATGCCTGCGTCGTTTTTAAAGTGGGCGGCATTCTATCCGAACCGCCGCCGAAATACGATGCTTACTCCGCGCCACCACCCGGCGCAGAGGTTCCGCTTACTTCCCCATCTCCAGCATCAACTGATTGATGCGTTTGACGAAGGTCGCCGGGTCATCGAGCTGCCCGCCTTCAGCCAGCAGGGCCTGGTCGAACAGCACGGCAGCCCAGTCGTCAAAATGTTGTTCTTCTGCCTGCAGACGGGCGACTACCGGGTGTTGCGGGTTGATTTCCAGTATCGGTTGCGTTGCGGGCGCATTCTGGCCGGCGGCTTTGAGCATGCGCGCGAGGTTGGCGCTCATGTCGTGTTCGTCGGCGACCAGGCAGGCGGGCGAATCAGTCAGACGGTGGGTGACGCGCACATCCTTAACCTTGTCACCAAGACTGGCCTTAATCTTTTCCAGCAAAGGCTTCATCTCACCGGCCTTCTTTTCCTGTGTTTTCTTCTCTTCCTCGTCTTCGAGCTTGCCCAGGTCGAGGCCGCCTTTGGCGACGGAAGCCAGCTGCTTGCCATCGAACTCCGTCAGATAGCTCAATGCCCACTCGTCCACGCGGTCGGACAGCAGCAACACTTCGATGCCCTTCTTGCGGAACACTTCCAGATGCGGGCTGTTCTTCGCGGCGTTGAAAGTCTCGGCGGTAACGTAATAAATTTTGCCCTGGCCGTCCTTCATGCGCGCGATGTAATCCTTGAACGCCACCGTTTCATCCGGCGTATCGGACTGGGTGGAAGCAAAGCGCAGTAGCGCGGCGATCTTGTCCTTGTTGGCGAAATCCTCGCCCACGCCCTCTTTCAGCACCTTGCCAAATTCCTTCCAGAAGACGGCGTATTTCTCCGGTTCTTTTTCCGCCATATCGGCCAGCAGTCCCAGCACCTTGCCACTGCAACCCTTGCGGATGGCCTCGATATCCTTCGATTCCTGCAATATCTCGCGCGACACATTGAGCGGCAGGTCGGCCGAATCGACCACCCCGCGCACGAAACGCAGATACAGCGGCATCAGTTGTTCGGCATCGTCCATGATAAATACGCGCCGCACGTACAGCTTGATGCCGTGGCGCGCGTTGCGGTCCCACAGGTCGAACGGGGCATGTTTTGGAATGTACAGCAACTGGGTGTATTCCTGCCGCCCCTCGACCCGCGCGTGACTCCACGCCAATGGCTCATCGTAGTCGTGGCCGACGTGCTTGTAGAATTCCCTGTACTCTTCCTCGCTGATGTCGTTCTTGCCGCGCGCCCACAGCGCCGAGGCCTGATTTACCGTTTCATCTTCGTCGCCGATTTGCTGCGCGCCGTCTTTCCATTCTTCCTTCTTCATCAGGATGGGTTGCACGATGTGGTTGGAATATTTGCGGATGATCTCGCGCAGCTTGTAACCGGCCAGCAAGTCATCCTGCCCCTCGCGCAAATGCAGGGTGATCTCGGTGCCGCGCGCCGGTTTGTTCACCATTTCAATGTCGAACTCGCCGCCGCCGTCCGATTCCCAGCGCACCCCCTGGTCGGCCTGCTCACCGGCGCGGCGGGTCAGCACCACCACTTTGTCCGCCACGATGAAGGCGGAATAGAAACCAACGCCAAACTGGCCGATCAGGTTGGCGTCTTTCTGCTGATCGCCGGAGAGCAGGCTGAAAAATTCACGCGTGCCAGACTTGGCGATGGTGCCCAGATTGGCAATCACCTCGTCGCGGTTCATGCCGATGCCGTTGTCGCTGATGGTCAGCGTGCGAGCATCCTTGTCAAAGAAGATGCGGATCGCAAGTTCGGAATCGTGCTCGAACAGGGCCTCGTTGTGCAGCCCCTCGAAGCGCAATTTGTCGCAGGCATCGGACGCGTTGGAAACCAGCTCGCGCAGAAAAATCTCGCGGTTGGAATAAAGCGAATGGATCATCAGCTGCAGCAGCTGTTTGACTTCGGTTTGGAAGCCCATGGTTTCGCGATTGGCGGTGGTACTGGCAGTCATTGTTAAATTCTCCTTGTGCGTCAATAACGGAAATGCTGAAGTGGGGATGGCGGCGAAAATTTCAAGTCTGTTGATCTGGCACCAAAATATCGCTGGCTATTCCGCCTTCCATCCGTATAATGCGCCCCTTGCCGCTCACAGGGCGGCATTGAGTTCATCGTTTTCTGACCCTCTGCATCCGCTTTTTATGGATGCGCCAAGCTTTACCGGTTAGCGACGATGTTTGTTTGCGCCGGTAGCGGTTTTCTCCCTCTACTGAATTTCATTGTGCGGCCAGGTGCCGTGCATGCGCTGTGCATTATTAAAATCTAGGAATCACTATGTCTGAAAATATCATTGCAACGACGTCTCCCGCAGTCACTGAAACCGTGGCCACTTTTGCCTCCCTGAACCTGGCACCGGCGATCCTGAAAGCGGTCGAAGAATCCGGCTATACCGTGCCGACCCCGATCCAGGCGCAAGCCATTCCCGCCGCGCTGGCCGGACAGGACCTGATGGCCTCCGCCCAGACCGGCACCGGCAAAACCGCCGCCTTCATCCTGCCCGCCTTGCAAAAACTGTC
>PCWU01000158.1:4412-4895 GCA_002787455.1 Gallionellaceae bacterium CG11_big_fil_rev_8_21_14_0_20_60_62
AAGTTGCTGTCCGGTTTCGTCGACATTCTGGTGGCGACGCCGGGACGTCTGATCGACCATATCGAGCGCGGCCGCATCGACTTCTCGCGTCTGGAAATGCTGGTGCTGGACGAAGCCGACCGCATGCTGGACATGGGCTTCATCGACGATGTGGAACGCATCGCCGCCGCCACCCCCAAGACCCGCCAGACCCTGCTGTTCTCCGCCACGCTGGACGGCGCGATCGGCAACCTGGGGCAACGCCTGCTGAAATCGCCGCAACGCATCAGCGTCGCCGCCACCAAGGCGCGCCACGAAAACATCGAACAGAAGCTGATGTACACGGACGACATGGCGCACAAAAACCGCCTGCTCGACCACATCCTGCGCGATGTCGATCTGAACCAGGCCGTGGTGTTCACCGCCACCAAGCGCGATGCCGACATGCTGGCCGATAGCCTGTCCGCACAAGGCCATGCCGCCGCCGCCCTGCACGGCGACATG
>PCWU01000072.1 GCA_002787455.1 Gallionellaceae bacterium CG11_big_fil_rev_8_21_14_0_20_60_62
CAATCCGAACAAGGTGTATGCCCTGCTGCGCGCCTTCGGCAACAACCATGTGCGCTTCCACGCCGCCGACGGCAGCGGCTACCGCTTCCTCGCCGATCAAACGCGCCAGCTCGACGCCATCAACCCGCAAGTCGCCTCGCGCATCGCGCGCTGTTTCGACCGCTGGCGCAAGTTCGATTCCGGCCGCCAGACCCACGCCCGCGCCGCGCTGGAAATGCTGCGCAAGCACACCGGCTTGTCGCGTGATGTGGCCGAGATCGTCGAACGCTCGCTGGCCGTTTAAAACGGTAACCAATCGGGAGAATTCAAAATGAAATGGATGATGAGATATTTTTTCAGGGGGCTGCGCATCGTGCTGATCCCGTTTGTATTGATATGGGAAGCCGTCACGACACCAAAAGGGATTGTCCGCGCGCCGTCGGAACAGCAGCGCATCGATGAACAGACGCTGGGCATGGCGCTGTATCAGTTCAAGACATGCCCCTTTTGCGTCAAGGTCAGGCGCGAGATTCGCCGCCTGTCCCTGAATATCGAATTGCGCGATGCGCGGCATGATCAAAAAAACCGTGCCGACCTGTTGCAGGGTGGCGGTTCACTCCAGGTGCCTTGCCTGAGAATCACCGACGAGCGGGGCAACAGCCGGTGGCTGTATGAATCATCGGAGATCAATGCCTATCTGCACCGGCATTTTGCCGCGCTTCCGTAGGTAAAGGACAGGGATGCCCCGCGGTATGTGCATTTGCGCCGCGAGGGTCATTCCATGCGCAGGCCTTCGGTGCCGCTCATCACGTCGCGGTCTTTGGTTTCCTGGCCTTCGAGTTTTATCTTCAGGCGCAAGTCGTTGACCGAGTCGGCGTTCTTCAGCGCTTCCTCGTAGCTGATCGCCCCGGCTTCGTGCAGGTCGAACAGCGCCTGGTCGAAGGTTTGCATGCCGATCTCGCGCGATTTCGCCATCACTTCCTTGATCTCGTGAACATTACCCTTGAAGATCAGGTCGGCAATCAGCGGTGAATTGAGCAAAATCTCGAACGCGGCGGCGCGCCCCTTGCCGTTCCGATTGGGAATCAGGCGCTGCGAGATGAGCGATTTGACATTGAGCGACAGGTCCATCAGCAGTTGTTCGCGCCGTTCTTCGGGAAAGAAGTTGATGATGCGGTCGAGCGCCTGGTTGGCGCTGTTGGCGTGCAGGGTGGCCATGCACAGGTGGCCGGTCTCGGCAAAGGCGACGGCATATTCCATCGTCTCGCGGTCGCGGATTTCGCCGATCAGGATCACGTCCGGCGCCTGGCGCAGGGTGTTCTTCAGCGCGTTCTGCCAGTTGTCGGTGTCCACCCCGACTTCGCGGTGGGTGATGATGCACTTGTCATGGTCGTGCACAAATTCGACCGGGTCTTCGATGGTGATGATATGGCCGAAGCTGTTGTGGTTGCGGTGGCCGATCATCGCCGCCAGGGTGGAGGATTTGCCGCATCCGGTGCCGCCGATCAGGATCACCAGACCGCGCTTGGTCATCACCACATCTTTCAGGATGGGCGGCAGGTTCAGGTCTTCAAAGCTGGGGATTTTGGTGGTAATGGTGCGCAGCACCATGCCGACGCGCTGCTGTTGCATGAACACATTGACGCGGAAACGCCCGATACCCGGCGGGTTGATGGCGAAATTGCTTTCGTGCGTGGATTCGAACTCGGCAGCCTGGCGGTCATTCATGATGCTGCGCGCCAGCTCCTGCGTGTGCTGCGCCGTCAGTACCTGGCTCGACACCGGTGTCATCTTGCCGTCCACCTTGAACGCGGGCGGGAAGCCGGCGGTAACGAACAGGTCGGACGCATTTTGCGAGATCATGCCGCGCAACAGATTGTGCACAAGCTCGGTGGCCTGGTTTCTTTCCATGGTGTGACTCCTTGAGTGGCTTTGGATCAGCCCGGGAACATATCCTTGTTCGCCGCTTTGCCGCGAGCCTCGGCGGACGACACGACACCGCGTTTGACCAGACCGGTCAGGCACTGGTCCAGGGTCTGCATGCCGATGCTGCCACCGGTCTGGATGGCGGAATACATCTGCGGCACTTTCGCCTCGCGGATCAGGTTGCGGATGGCCGGGGTGCACAGCATGATCTCGTGCGCGGCCACACGGCTGTTGCCGTCCTTGGTTTTGAGCAAGGTTTGCGAGATGACCGCGCGCAGCGATTCGGACAGCATCGCGCGCACCATTTCCTTTTCGTCGGCGGGGAACACGTCGATGATCCGGTCGATGGTTTTCGCCGCCGAGCTGGTATGCAGGGTACCGAACACCAGGTGGCCGGTTTCCGCCGCAGTCATCGCCAGGCGAATGGTTTCCAGATCGCGCATTTCGCCGACCAGGATCACGTCCGGATCTTCGCGCAACGCCGAACGCAGGGCATTGCTGAACGATAGCGTGTGCGGGCCGACCTCGCGCTGGTTGATCAGGCACTTCTTCGATTCGTGCACGAATTCGATCGGGTCTTCCACGGTCAGGATGTGGCCCATTTCTTTTTCGTTAATGTGGTTGACCATCGCCGCCAGCGTGGTGGATTTGCCGGAACCGGTGGGGCCGGTCACCAGCACCATGCCGCGCGGATATTCTGAAATCGCCTCGAATATTTTGGGGCACTTGAGGTCTTCCAGGCTCATGATCTTGGAAGGAATGGTGCGCATCACCGCACCCGCGCCGCGATTCTGCACAAAGGCGTTGACCCGGAAGCGCGCCAGATTGGGGACTTCGAACGAGAAATCGACTTCCTTGTTCTCCTCGTAATGCTTGCGCTGCCCGTCGTTCATGATGTCGTACACCATGGCGTGGACTTCCTTGTGCTCCAGCGGCGGCAGATTGATACGGCGCATGTCGCCGTGAACGCGGATCATCGGCGGTAATCCGGCGGAAAGGTGCAGGTCTGAGGCCTGGTTCTTGACGCCGAAAGCAAGCAGTTCGGTGATATCCATAGCCATATATAATTCCCCAATCGTTAAACAACTGCCAAGCACATGCGGGCCGCCGGATTATGACTGCAATCCTTTCCAACTTGCAAGCCGTGAAAAAGGCGCTAGCGGGGGCCGCCGCGGAGGCCGGGCGCGGCGTGGAGACGTTGCAGCTGCTGGCGGTCAGCAAGACTTTTGGCGCGCAAGCGGTGCGCGAGGCTTATCATGCGGGACAGCGGGCGTTCGGCGAGAATTATTTGCAGGAAGCGTTGGGCAAGATCGAAGCCCTGCGCGATCTGCCGCTGGAATGGCATTTCATCGGCCCCGTCCAAAGCAACAAGACGCGTCCGATTGCGGAAAATTTCGCCTGGGTGCACAGCGTGGATCGCCTCAAAGTCGCGCAGCGCCTTGCCGCGCAACGGCCCGCACAGCTGCCGCCGCTGAATCTTTGCCTGCAGGTGAATGTGAGCGGGGAAGCGAGCAAGAGCGGGGTGGCGCCGGCTGAATTGTTGCCGTTGGCGCGGGCGGTGGCGGCGTTGCCGCGCATCCGCTTGCGCGGCCTGATGGCGATTCCCGCGCCGGCGGATGACAAGGCGGCGCAGCGCGGGCCGTACGCGCGGATGCGGGGCTTGCTGCAGGATTTGCAGCGGCAAGGCTTGCCGCTGGACACTTTGTCGATGGGTATGTCGCATGATTTTCCGGCGGCAATCATGGAAGGCGCGACCCTTGTGCGCATCGGCACGGCGATTTTCGGTTCGCGCAATCAGGGAGAAGCGAAATGAATATTTGTTTTATCGGCGGCGGCAACATGGCCAAGGCGCTGGTTGGCGGCATGGTCAAGCGCGGCTACGCGCCTTCCAAGATCCGCGTGGTCGAGCTGGATGACAAGCGTTGTG
>PCWU01000097.1:0-3832 GCA_002787455.1 Gallionellaceae bacterium CG11_big_fil_rev_8_21_14_0_20_60_62
AAAGTCATGCACGGCGAGGCGGACTACTCGCGCCTGCTGGTGAAGCTGTACGAGGACGTGGTGCGCTTCGACGAGATCACCCTCTCGCACCGCTACCCCACGCGTATCAACGGTCACTATGTGATCGACCCGTCACCCATCCCGCGCTGGGATGTGCCGCGCCTGCACCAATCGCCCGCGCTGGTGCTGCTCGGCGCCGGACGCGAAAAGAAGATCTACGCCGTGCCGCCCTACACCGTGGCCGAGCCGCTGGTGTTCGACGACATCGCCTTCCGCGTCGAGGATTTCCGCGACACGCACGGCCGGCGCATCGCCTGTCGCTGCTGTGGTTCGACGGTGAGCTTCCTGGACGAGCTCATCGATGATGCGGGCAAGGTCACCCACCAGTGTTCCGACTCGGCGTATTGCGAGGAACAACAGGAAACGATCAGTGCGAGGAAGCAAGCATGAGCAACAAGATATTGTCCGTGCGCGGCCTGTCGCGCATCCACGGTGAACCCTGTCCCCTGTGCATAGTCAGCACCGGGCCGGAACACGACACCAACATCTGCCCGCACTGCGGCAGCGTGGTCGCCGCACACGATGTGAGCTTCGATCTGTATCGCGGCGAGATACTCGGCATCATCGGCGAGTCCGGCAGCGGCAAGTCGAGCACGGTGAAGATGCTGTATTTCGACGACATGCCGACCGCAGGCAGCGCGACCTTCCACGACGGCGATACGCAGCACGACATGTTCACGCTCAATGCCGCGCAACAACGCAGCATGCGCAACAAGCGTTTCGGCATGGTGTACCAGAACCCGCATCTGGGTCTGAATTTCCAGATATCGGCCGGCGGTAACATCGCCGAGCGCCTGCTGATGAGCGACCTCAAACACTACGGCGAGATACGCACGCGCGCCGGCGACCTGTTGGCACGCACCGAAGTGTCGCGTGCGCGCATGGACCAGAACCCCAGGACATTCTCCGGTGGCATGCAGCAGCGTGTGCAGATCGCCAAGGCGCTGGCCACGCGCCCGCCGCTGCTGTTCCTCGATGAGGTCACCACCGGTCTCGACCTGTCGGTGCAGGCCGCCATCCTCGACCTGATCCTGGAAATCCAGCACGAGCTCGGCACCGCGATGATCGTGGTCACGCACGACCTCGGCGTGATCCGTCTCTTGGCGGGGCGCACGCTGGTGATGAAGCACGGCCGCGTGATCGAGTCGGGGCTCACCGACCAGATACTGGAGGACCCCCAGCACGCCTACACCCAGCGGCTGGTGGCTTCAGCCTTGTGAGATGACTATGAACGCTATCCTGACTATCGAGAACTACGCCAAGACCTTCCGCCTGCATGAGCGTGACAAGTCCATCCCGTCCGCTTCGCAGGTGAACCTGAGCGTGTATCCGGGCAAGCTCACCGCACTGATCGGGCCGACCGGTGCGGGAAAATCTTCCGTGCTGAAAGGTGTGTATCGCACCTACCTGCCCAGCGCCGGACGCATCCTGTTCCGCACTGCCGCAGGCGAGATCGTCGATCTGGCGCAGGCGGACGAGCACCGCATGCTGGAACTGCGCAAGACCGAGATCGGCTTCGTCACCCAGTTCCTGCATTGTCTGCCGCGCAAGTCGGCGTTGGATGTGGTGGCCGCGCCCTTGTTCGCGCGCGGTGTGCCGACTGAAGAAGCACGCGGTCGCGCCGCCGACCTGCTGGCGCAACTGGCTGTGCCGCAGCACTTGTGGAACGTGCCGCCCGCCACTTTCTCCGGCGGCGAGAAACAGCGCGTAAACCTGGCGCGCGGCCTGATCGCGCAACCGCGTTTGCTGTTGCTGGATGAACCGACCGCCAGTCTCGATCCCGCCACTACCGAGCGGGTGGTGGCGCACATCGAGACCTTGAAAGGCACCGGCATCGCCATGCTCGCCATCTTCCACCATCCCGATCTGGTGCGGCGGCTGGCGGACGACGTCATCGAACTGTCACCGCCCGTCGCTATCGTTGAACCCGTAGAGGAAATCGCATGAATACCCACTTTTATCTGACCGGCGCGCAGGTCGTGCTGGAGAACGAGACCCTGCAAGATGCCGCTGTGCTGATCGCGGACGGCAACATCGTCGCTATAAATCCGGCCGGCAGCGCGGGCGCGCCAGAGATCGACCTGCGCGGCCACACCCTGATGCCGGGCATGATCGACCTGCATTGCGACGCGCTGGAAAAGGAAGCCGAGCCGCGCCCCGGTGTGCACTTTCCGTTCGACTTCGCCTGCGCGCAGGCCGACAAACGCAACGCCGCAGCCGGCATCACCACCATCTATCACGCGCTGTCGTTCGCCAATGCCGAGCTGGGTGTGCGCAACAACAGCACTGCGGCGGAGCTGGCGCGCGCGATGCACGCCTGGCAGGAGCATGCACTGGTGGACAACCGTGTGCATGCCCGCTACGAGATCACCGATCCGACCGCGCCGGACATCCTCAACGAATTGCTAGGCAATGACGAGATCCATCTGATGTCGTTCATGGACCACACGCCGGGGCAGGGACAGTTCAAGAGCATCGATGCGTACCGCAGCTTCCAGTCGCGCACTTACAAGAAGGGCGAAGCCGAGTTCGAGGCGTTGCTGGCCGAAAAGCTGGCGCAGGGCGCGGGTGCTGAAGGGCGCATGCAACAACTGGCACAGCACGCGAGACAACTCGGCATCCCGCTCGCCAGCCACGACGACGACCGTCCCGAAAAAGTGGCTGTGGTAAAGGATCTGGGTGTGACCGTGTCCGAATTCCCGATCAATCTGGAGACCGCCATCGCGGCACGCGCCGCCGGCCTCGCCACCTTGTTCGGCGCGCCCAACGTGGTGCGCGGCAAATCGCAATCCGGTTCCATGCGCGCGCTGGATGCGGTGCGCGAAGGTGTGGCCGATTGTCTGTGCGGCGACTACTCGCCCGCCGCGCTGTTGCCCGCCGTGTTGCGACTGCCCGAGCTGGCCGGAATCAAGCTGCATCGGGCGGTGGCAATGGTGACCTGCAATCCCGCGCGTGCCGTCAGTCTGCATGATCGCGGCGTGATCGCGGCAGGCAAGCGCGCCGACCTGCTGGCTGTGCGTTATTTGGGCGGGCAGCCGCAAGTGTCGCGCGTGTGGTCCGAGGGTCTGCCGGTGATGACGCTCGCTTTCGATCACGGGGCATGAGATGAGCGGCGTCCTGCTCTATTTGATCGGCGCATCCGGCAGCGGCAAGGACAGTCTGATGAGCTATGCGCGTGCAGCGTTGGCACAGGACCCGGCTGTGGTGTTTGCCCATCGCTACATCACCCGCCCGCCCGATGCGGGCGGCGAGAACCATCTGGCGCTGAGCGAGGATGAGTTCGAATCGCGTGTGGCGCAAAAACTGTTCCCGCTGCACTGGCGCAGTCACGGCCTGCGCTACGGCGTCGGCTGCGAACTCAATCACTGGCTGGCGCAGGGATTCACAGTGATCCTTAATGGTTCGCGTGCCTATCTGCACGAAGCTTCGCGCCGTTATCCGGAACTGGTGCCGGTGCTGATCGAGGTTTCCCCGGCTGCGCTGCGTCAGCGTCTGCTGGCGCGCGGCCGCGAGAGCGCAGCCGAGATTGACTCGCGTTTGCACCGTGCCGGTGAGTTCGACGCTTTGCAACACGGCCGCCTGCTGCGCTTCCGCAACGATGAACCGCTGTCGGCCACCGGTCCCGAATTCGTCAAATTGGTGCGCAGTCAGGTCAGGATGCCGGCATGCGGCTGACCTTTCTGGGCACCGGCGCGGCCGGTGGTGTGCCGCTGTGGGGCTGCGATTGTCCGGTGTGCGCGCGGGCGCGGGTCGATGCCAGCGTGCGACGCCA
>PCWU01000097.1:3843-4112 GCA_002787455.1 Gallionellaceae bacterium CG11_big_fil_rev_8_21_14_0_20_60_62
CGCGCTGCTGGAGGCTGGAGAGGTGCGACTGCTGCTGGACGCGGGCGTGATGGATGTGGCCGAGCGCTTTCCGCCGGGCGCACTGGACGCGGTGCTGGTCACGCATTTCCATGCCGACCATGTGCAAGGGCTGTTCCATCTGCGCTGGGGCAATGGCGAACTGGATGTGTATTGCCCGCACGACAGCGAAGGCTGCGCCGATCTGTACAAATCTCCCGGGCCGCTACAGTTCATGCAACTGTCCAAGTTCGAGACCTTCGAATTGGGTG
>PCWU01000155.1 GCA_002787455.1 Gallionellaceae bacterium CG11_big_fil_rev_8_21_14_0_20_60_62
ATGCCCGGCGAGAATTCCAGACTGTAGCCGCCGACCATGTTCCACCATTTTTTATGGAACAGCGTGGGCTGCGAGGCCGCGCCTTCCCTGTCGCCGCGCGGGTCATCCTGGCAACGCGCAAGGAAAGCCGCTGCATCGAATGACGCCGGCAACCGGCCAAAATCCTGTTCGATGATATCCCTGTCGCCGCCGCCGTCCGGCTGGATCAGCGTGCCAAAGAACAAAGACAGATCGCTATCCACCGACTGGATCGCCTCGGCAAAAGCTCTGTCCCAACCGGGCGCAGCCACCATATCGTCGTTCATGTACATCACCCATTCATGCCGCGCCTGCGCCACCGCATGATTCACTGCCAGGCACACCCCGACATTCTTGTCGCTGTGCGTGTACTTGATGCCCTGCGTTTGAATCCATTCCAACGAGCCGTCCGACCCGTCATTCAGATGCACGATGATCTCGTGATCTGCCGTTGAATGCCTGCGCAGACTCTCCACGCACAGCTTCAGGTGCGCGAGATTGTTCCAGGTGGGAATGACGATGCTGAACATGTATTGGATCCTGTAAAAATTCACCCGTACGGCCGATAAGTTTCCTGCAGGATGTTTAATGAATGCCACATTCTACGGCAGTCCCGTCCCGCCCTTAACCGCGCGATAACGCTCTCTTTAGCCCATCTTTTTATCATCAGGCCAGCACATCGTCATACCGGCGATTGCAGTCCGTCTTCCATCATCGGCAACCAATGTTCCATCGCCAAACAGGAAGCCGGTACCGCAGTCACGCCGCGGCCAATGGCCATGGATCACCCCCACCGTGACACATCACGTACAAATGATCCAAACCCAATGTTTTCGTGGCAGCGCGCATCGAAGAGGTAACCTGGGGTGATCGGGTCAACTTGATCTCGAATCCCAGGCGACGGCCTTCCTGAATAATCAGCAAATCCAGCTCATCGAAAACCACCCGCCCGGCCAGACTCTCCGACGTGTGTTTGAGCAATTCGGGTGCCGCACTCCCCAGGATCAAAAACCGGGCCGGGCAATCCGGCCGGTCTGCCAACACGCGCAACAGAGGGAAAATATCGGGGCGAAGTTGAATCTCATCCAGCACCACCAAACCTTCAAGCCCGCGCAACACAAAGGCCGGGTCTGCCAGCCTCGCCTGATCGCCGGGGTCTTCCAGATCGAAATGGCGGATCGGCCCATCCCACTCTTTTTCCAACTGACGGGCAAGCGTAGTTTCCCCCACTTGGCGCGCGCCCAGCATCGCAACCACCGGGAAGTAGGCCAGTTAGCGTTTGAGCGATTCAAGATGGTGAACGCGGAGGATCATGGGAAAATTATATTTGAAATGTCAGACGCCAACTCCGAATTTTCAATATCAAAGTTATGGCAGGTCAGACTAACCCAGCTCGCCCATCGGCGCAAAAGCAGTGCCTTGCGATTTCAAAGCCTTCCCTCACCCTAACCCTCTCCCGATGGTGAGAGAACTGAACCCAAGCCGAATGAGAGTCGGCTATTGTCGGCTTTAACCGATCAGCCGGCATCAAATCAACTGCCGCCGCCTCGCCACCGATACGACCCGGAATGCGGCAGTGGCGTAAACCAGCAGGAACGGCACGAACACCAGCACCCGCGTCGCGCCTTCCGCGCTCACCATAAAGATAGCCGCAACACCCTGCATCATCGCCAACGCGGAATAGATCGCCGTCATTCTGCCGTGCGACAACCCCATCCGGTTAAGCAACTGATACAGATGGGTGCGGTGTGCCATGAACACCTGCTCACCCGCCAGCAACCTCCGCAAAAAGGTGAACGTCGTGTCAAAAATAAAGTGCAGCAGCAGCAGCGGAACCACGAACAGCGAGGTATGCGAATGATCATAACGGGCGGCGATCACCGCCATCACCGCGAACACCAGCCCCAGGAACGTGCTGCCCACATCGCCCATGAATATCTTCGCGACCGGCAAGTTGAAGATCAGAAATCCCAATGCCGCCGCCGCCAGCGTCAGCGAAGCCAGATAGATAAAGTGGCTGCCCTGCTGGAAAGAGACGAATGCAAGAAAAAGGGCGGCGATCACCGCCGTGCCGGCAGCCAACCCATCAAGACCATCCATGAAGTTGTAGGCATTGGTCAGGCCGAACACCCACAGCAACGTCAGCAGATACGCCCACCCGCCCAACTCCACCAACCCCAGCACCGGCAAATGCATCACGTCGATCACGATACCGGCCTGCATCGCCACGATGATCGCCAGCAACTGGCCGGTCAGCTTGACCCTGAACGGGCAGTGCCTCATATCATCGTAAAACGAGATGGCCGCGATAATGAACGCCGCCGCCAGAAAGCCGCCGAAATACAGGGAATAGATCGGCGACTTGTCACCGATGAAATGGATGAACACAACCCCAACCAGGAAGGCGATCACGATGGAAACCCCGCCGCCCCGTGTCGTCGGGTTTTGATGCGACGAGCGCGCATTGGGCACGTCCACCACCTTAAGGTAGCGGACAAGCAAATCGGTGATCGTGGCTGATATCCCGAAGATCAGCGCGGCGAACATCACATGGCGAACGAGCACGACCCGATCCATCTTCTTCCAATCATCGGGGAGTCGGAGCTGGCGCGTACTCCGGAATCCATTGCTTCAGGCGCGCCCTGACAGCCTCATCCGCATAGACATTGCTCTCCCCAACCCAGGACAGCAAGCCCTTGCATTCATCATCCGAAACGGGTCTTGCCTGCGCAATTCGCAACTTCCGATGCGGCGTCGGCAAAGTATTCTCGTCATCGGCCAGCAACTCCTCATAGAGCTTCTCACCGGGGCGCAATCCGATGAATTCGATCTTGATTTCATCCTCACTCAAGCCGGAAAGCCGGATCATGTCGCGAGCCAGATCGACGATCCTCACCGGCTCGCCCATATCCAGCACAAATATCTCGCCGCCTTTGCCCATATAGCCCGCCTGCATCACCAATTGCGCAGCTTCCGGAATGGTCATGAAATACCGTGTGATGTCAGGGTGAGTCACCGTCAACGGGCCCCCGCTGGCGATCTGCTCCCGGAACTTCGGTATGACACTACCGGTACTGCCCAGCACGTTTCCAAAACGCACGACGATGAACTTGGTTCCCATCCACCCTGCTTGCGGCTTGACCGATGGCGCCGCACATTCCGCTACGGATTGGTTTTGTAGGTCGGGATTCATCCCGACAGAGTTTGTGTTAAGTCGGGATGAATCCCGACCTACACATGGCTGCTGATGAAAAAAACTTTGCAGCCCCTGGCACACCATCTCGGCCAGCCGCTTGGTGGCGCCCATCACATTGGTCGGATTGACCGCCTTGTCGGTCGAAATCAGCACGAATTTTTCCGCGCAATGCCTTTGCGCGCACGCCGCCACACACCAAGTGCCATAAACATTGTTGCGCACCGCCTGCCAGGCATTCTCGCTCTCCATCAAAGGCACATGCTTGTAGGCTGCCGCATGAAATACCACAACCGGTCTGTATTCAGAGAACACCTGCTCCAGCCTGGCCGCATCGCGCACATCACCGGCCAGATATACCGCATCCAGATTCGGATATTTCCGGGACATCTCTTGCCCGATGCTATAAAGCGCCAACTCCCCCGCATCCAGCAAAAGCAACTTGCGCGGCGAAAATCGGGCTATCTGGCGACACAACTCGGAGCCGATGGACCCGCCCGCACCGGTCACCAGCACAATCTTTCCGCTCAACTGCTCAAGCAGCCCGGCCTCATCCAATCGCACCGGATCCCGACCGAGCAAATCATCCAGCTCAACCGCCCGCAGTTGCGAGATCGACACCCGCCCGCTCAATAAATCGTCGAATGCCGGCACCGTCAGCACCCTTACACCCGCCTGCCCGCATAAACCAATCGCCCGCCTGCGTTCGCGGTGGGAGACGCCGGGCATCGCAACGATCACCTGACTCACCCCAAGCCGCTGCACCGTATTCGCCAATTCATCCAGCCGCCCCAAAACACGCACCCCATTCAGGATGGTACCGCTCTTGTCTTCGTCATCATCCAGAAAACCGACCACCCGCCAGGACGGATTTCTTGCCAGCTCTCTAGCCAGGCTCACCGCCGCATCCCCGGCACCCAGAATCAAAACCGGCTCGCCGCGCCACTTGATATCCGCAAACAACGTCTGCTCTTTCCACAAGCGATAAGTCAAACGCCCCCCGCCCATCAAAATCAGCAGCAGCAGGGGATAAATGATCAAAACAGATCGCGGCAGCACCACATCAAAGCGCGCCATCCAGAACATCAACGGAATAGCCAGCGTCCCTAAAATGACCGCCCACACAATCCGCCGCAGATCATTCACACTGGCATAGCGCCACACCCCCCGGTACAAACCGAGCGACCAGAAGATCAAACCCTGCGAAAGCACCACCCAAACCAACGTTTGGCCAGCCTCAATGGCAAAGGCCGGCGGTAGCTCAAAATTGAAGCGCAGCAGATATGCACCCGCCCACGCCAGCGCGGCCGCCGCAACATCGTGCAGCACGGCCAGCGCGGAACGAATATTTTTATGGATGGAAACTGCCAAGATTCAGTACGCGTTCTTACCGCGCATCCCGACAAAGATAGTCATCAGAATGATCTTCAGATCAAACCAAAGCGACCAGTTATTGATGTACTCGAGATCGTATTGCACCCGCTTCTCCATCTTCTCCACCGTGTCGGTTTCGCCGCGCCAGCCGTTCACCTGCGCCCAGCCCGTGATGCCCGGCTTGACCTTGTGGCGCAGCATGTAACCGTGGATCAGCTTGCGATATTGCTCGTTATGCGCCACCGCATGCGGGCGCGGCCCGACAATAGACATCTGTCCCTGCAGCACGTTAAAAAACTGCGGAAGCTCATCCAGCGAGGTGCAGCGCAGGAAAGCCCCCAGCCCGGTCACGCGGGGATCGCTCCGGGTTGCCTGCGGAACCACCTCGCCATCTTCGGCGACACACATGCTGCGAAACTTCCATACCTCGATCACCTGCCCATTCAGACCATAGCGCCGCTGCTTGAACAGAACCGGCCCCGGCGAAGTCAATTTAACGGCAGCCGCAACGCCGCACAGCAACGGCGATATCAGCAGCAGGATCAAGCTGCCCAGCAGCAGATCTTCCAGCCGCT
>PCWU01000031.1:0-3697 GCA_002787455.1 Gallionellaceae bacterium CG11_big_fil_rev_8_21_14_0_20_60_62
CATGACGCTGATGAACAACAACAGCGATGCCCGCTCGCGCGCATCCCACAACGGCGTGGCCGCCGGATTGAGTCGCGCATACAGCGCGCTGCCCAGCAGCAGCAGAGTGGTAAGACTGAGGTCGCCGATGATCCCGCGCAGCCAGCCCGCCAGCGACAGGCCGAACAGCGGAACCATCATCAGCACATAGCCCGCTGCGGCGAACAGCAGACGGCGCAAGGTATCGAGGCGCCGAATATAAGGCAGGTGCAATACCGGCCACAGGGATGCCAGGGCAAAGCCGCTCAGACCGAGCCAATCGGTGTGGTTCATTGCGGCTCCTTCAAACGCTGTGTCAGCCACCGTTGATCGATGCGCAGATGTTTGATGAAGGTGCGGTTCCAAGTGTAGGCAATGTGAATATCGCCGTTGCCGGTGCGGATCATGGCCGGATCGGAGAATTCAAAATGGCAACCTCCCTGTCGCAGCACCTGCGGCCCGGCGGCAGCCAGGCGGAGGGAAAGTTGCGCCGCGTCGGCATTGCGCAGCGCCGGGTCGCTGCTGCGCAGCAGGTGGGCGGTCACTTCCAGACATTGCGATTTGGCCAGCCCGGCGTTGCCCAACCCGTTCATCTCTTCCAGCCGGGTCAACTCGCGCCAGCTCGCGCCGCCGTCAACGGAGCCTTGCAAGCTCAACGATTCACGCCCGCGCTCGGGGTCGTTGAGCACCGCCAGCAGAGCGCCGTCCTGCAGCGCCAGCGCGGCCAGTGCCGCATCCGGATTGCGCAGGCCGCTTGTCTGCGCCGGCTGCCAGTGCCGCCCACCGTCGTCCGTGGCCATCGACAGCACACGCCGCTCTGCATTTTCCGCGCGGCTGAGCGCCAGCGCTTCCTTTTCGCCGCGCACCAGCACCAGCGGCTGCAACGCTGCCCGCCCGCCCGAGGCAAGTCGCTGTTTGTCGATCACCTTGCCCGTCTGATCAAGACGCAGAATCTCGGGAAAACGGGTGATAAACTGGTGTTGCACCGGCAGCCCCATAGTGCCGTCGGCATACACAAACGGCGCAGCCTTGATGCGGGTGCCAAAATTGAGGAAGGGGGTCGTAACGAGGCGGCGCGGCGCGCTCCAATGCAGGCCCTCATCTTCCGAACTCATCAGCACAATCGCGCTGCTGCGCCGGGCCGCAAAACCGTCTGTGCCATAGAACAACCACAGCGCCCCGTTGGCCGCGCGCGTCGCGACCGGATCGTCCACCCCGCCAATCTGCCGACGGAGACTGCGCCGGGTGGCAGCGCGCCCGCTCACCTCTTGCGCTTCGCTCCAGCTGTTCGCGGCAGGATCGAACACCGCGCTGATGATGGCTGCGTCCGCCGCTCCCCCGCGACCGGCGGCGCGCCAGAATGCGCGCACGCTGCCATCCTTTAATTCGACCAGCGATACGGCATCGGCTGTCCGCCCGATGCCCGAGACGAGATGCGGCTCCAGCCGCCCGGATGGCACCGGATTTGCGCCGCCACGCATGCCGCGCCGGAACTTTTTTGACTCCGGCGCCGGCACCGGCACGGCAGCTTGCAGCACGGGTTCTGGCAGGCGGAAACCGTAACCAAAATGCCAACTGCTCGCCTTGAACAGGGCAAGCGCAAAAGCGACCAGCACCAGCGCCAGCAATGCCAGACGGCGGGATTTTTCCTGCATGTTTTTGCTCCCTGGGGTTAATTGCTTGCATCCAACGAGGCAGCCCCGCTTGCCGACACAACGCCGATGGAAAAGTCAGGCGACTTTTCAAAACAAAACCGAATGCGTTTCAGCAGGCATTCGGCACGCCCCGATTATCGGCGAAAGCCCCCGGCCAAACAAGCGGCGCGAGCCCCTGTTCGCGCCGCCGTGCATGGTGTAAATTGCCGCGCATGGAAACACCAACCACCGTCGTTGCGGGCGCACAGCCGCCCCCCTTTCTGGGCCAATACCGCCTGCTACGGCGGCTCGGCCAGGGCGCGACCAGCGAGGTCTATCTCGGCTATGACCCGTTCGAACAGCGCGAAGTGGCGGTCAAACTGTTCAAGCAGGCTTTTCTCGATGACCCGCGCCACGGCCGCCAAAACCGCAAACAATTGCGCAACGAGGCGGCGCTGGCGGGCAAGTTGAACCACCCGCACATCGTGCGCACTTTCGAGGCGGTGATAAACGACGAGAACAGCTACGTGGTGATGGAGTATGTTTCCGGCGGCACCCTGGAACCGTTCATCCACTCGGACAATCTGCTGCCGCTCGACCGCGTGGTGGAATATCTTTACCAGTGTTGCCGCGCCCTCAACTACGCGCAGTATCATGGCGTCATCCACCGCGACATCAAACCGGCCAATCTGTTGCTGGCCGGGATGGACGGCATCAAGATCTCCGATCTCGGCACTGCGGTGCGCATGGATATCGAACAGACGCAAAGCAATGCCGGCTCGCCCAACTACATGTCGCCGGAACAGGTGCGCGGCGAATCGCTGACGCATTTAACCGACATCTATTCGCTGGGCGTGGTGATGTACCGCCTGCTCACCGGCCACTCGCCCTACAGTCCGAAGAATCTGGCGCATCTTTACCAGCAGATACTGCACGACGTCCCGCTGTCGCCCAGCGCGCTGCGCCGCGACCTGCCGCCGCCGCTGGAACGCATCGTGCTGCGCGCGCTGCAGAAAAATCCGGCAGACCGCTTCGCTTCCTGGCTTGAGCTCGGCAACGAACTGGCCGCGCTCGGCCATTTCGAGAAAAGCGATCTGGAAGTGGCCGAGAACGAGAAGTTCAACATCCTGCGCAAGATGAAGTTCTTCGGGGACTTCGGCGATATCGAGTTGTGGGGAATTCTGCGCATCGGCGAGTGGCAGAAGCAGCCGGAGAAAACCGTGCTGATGCGCGAGAACGAGATGAGCGACGCGATCTACATCATCATCGAAGGCAGCGTCAGCGTGACGCGCGGCTCGCGCCTGCTGATCGCCTTGCGCAACGGCGACTGCTGCGGCGAGATGGCCTATATCCGCGGGCGGCAGCTGCCGCGTTCGGCCACGGTCACCGCCAACACCGAAATCACCGTGGTAAAGATCGACCCGCACCAACTCGCGCAACTTTCCGAGACCTGCCAGAGCCACTTCAATCAGGCTTTCCTCTATGTGCTGGCCGAACGGCTGCGCCTGGCGGATGACCGATTCTCCAAACTGATCAGTTAAAATTTCCCCCCTTTTATTCAGAAAGCAAAACAGCATGGCAACCAAGCTCATCATCCAGACCCCCGACGCACCTGCCGCCATCGGCACCTATTCACAGGCGGTGCGGGTGAACGACACCGTCTATCTGTCCGGCCAGATCGGCCTCGACCCGACCACCATGCAGATGGCGGAAGGGGTCGAGGATCAGATCCATCGCGTGTTCCAGAATCTGCGCGCGGTCGCTAATGCCGCCGGCGGCAGCATGGACGATATGGTCAAACTCAACATCTATCTCACCGACCTGATCCATTTCGCCAAGGTGAACGAGATCATGTCCACCTATTTCCGCCAGCCCTACCCGGCCCGCGCTGCCGTTGGCGTTGCCACCCTGCCGCGCGGCGCCCTGATCGAGGCGGACGGAGTGATGTTTCTTCAGGATTGAGCACGCCCGCCAAAATCGCGCCGGCCACGCTGGCCAAACTGGCCAAGCTCGGCATCCATCACCGCGCCGACCTGTTGCTGCAT
>PCWU01000031.1:3710-6498 GCA_002787455.1 Gallionellaceae bacterium CG11_big_fil_rev_8_21_14_0_20_60_62
ATGACGGTGCAGGTGCAGGGCGTCATCATCCATTGCGAGGTGATGTTCCGCCCGCGCCGCACGCTGGTCTGCCGTCTGCGCGAAGGCGATGAAGAACTCACGCTGCGTTTTTTAAATTTTTATCCGAGCCAGCAAAAGCAGCTCGCGTTCGGCAAGGTCATCCGCGCGCTGGGTGAGGTGCGCATGGGGTTTTTCGGGCCGGAGATGGTGCATCCGAAATGCCGCGCGGTGGATGATGAAACGCCCTTGCAGCAAAGCCTGACGCCGATCTACCCGACCACCGCCGGATTGTCGCAGCCCGTCCTGCGCAAACTGATCACCAATGCGCTGGAGACCCTCCCGCTCACTGACACGCTGCCCGCAACGCTGCTAAAAAGATTACGCCTCGCCGACTTTGGCGAAAGCCTGCGCCTGCTGCATAACCCGCCGCCGGACATTTCAGCAACCACGCTTGAAGCGCGCAGCCACGCCGCCTGGCGGCGCATCAAGTTCGACGAACTGCTGGCGCAGCAATTGTCGATGCGCGTGCATCACCGCGAGCGCAGCAAACACCCCGCACCGGCCCTGCCGCCGCGGCGCACATTGACCGAGGCATTGCGCGGAAGGTTGCCGTTCAAACTCACTGGTGCACAACAGAAGGTATGGCAGGAGATCGCGCACGATCTGGCGCAGGCGCACCCGATGCAACGGCTGTTGCTGGGCGATGTCGGCAGCGGCAAGACCGTCGTCGCCGCGCTCGCCGCGCTGCAAGCGATCGAGAACGGTTACCAGGTGGCCTTCATGGCACCGACCGAGATCCTCGCCGAGCAGCATTATTTGAAATTGCGCGAATGGCTGGTTCCGCTCGGTATTGATCCGGTTTGGCTTTCCGGCAGCCTGAAGAAGAAAGATAAGACTGCTGCCGCCGCGCGTATCGCCAACGGCGACACGCTGCTCGCCATCGGCACCCACGCGCTGTTCCAGGAAGCGGTCGAATTCAACCAATTGGGCTTGATCATCGTGGATGAGCAGCACAAGTTCGGCGTGCAGCAACGGCTGGCGCTGCGCAACAAGGGAAAAGAAAATGCAGGCCGGGTTTCAACCCGACAAGATGGCGTCGGGTTGAAACCCGGGCTACAAACAACCGAACCGCATCAATTGATGATGAGCGCCACGCCCATCCCGCGCACCTTGGCGATGAGTTACTACGCCGATCTCGATGTATCGACCATCGACGAACTTCCGCCTGGGCGCACGCCCATCGTCACCAAACTGGTGAGCGATGCGCGGCGCGACGAAGTATTCGAGCGCGTGCGTGCCGCTTGCCTCGCTGGTCGTCAAGCGTATTGGGTGTGCCCGTTGATCGAAGAGTCGGATGCGCTGGAAGTGGAGTTGCAAAACGCCATCGAGACACATCAACAACTGACCGAAGCACTACCTGAACTGAATGTGGGCTTGGCGCATGGCCGCTTACCCCCTGCAGAGAAGGCCGCCGTGATGGCCGCATTTAAAGCGGGCGAGCTGCATCTGCTGGTCGCCACCACCGTGATCGAAGTCGGCGTGGACGTGCCGAATGCCAGCCTGATGGTGATCGACCACGCGGAACGCATGGGGCTGGCGCAACTGCATCAACTGCGCGGTCGCGTGGGTCGCGGTGCGGCTGAGAGCATGTGTGTGCTGTTGTTCATGCAACCGCTTTCCGAACTGGCGCGCGAACGCTTGAAGGTCATCTACGAAAACACGGACGGCTTCGTCATCGCGCAACAAGACTTACAATTACGCGGCCCCGGCGAACTGCTGGGCGCGCGGCAGAGCGGCGTGGCGATGCTGCGCTTCGCCGACCTGAGCGAAGACGAAGACCTGCTGGAGCAGGCACGACTCAGCGCTGACGAACTGCTACGCGACGCACCCGATGCGGCGCGCACGCACCTACAAAGATGGATAGCAAACAAGCATGACTTCCTGCAAGTCTGATTCATTCTGGCACGCAGCCGCGCCCGGCTGCCCCGCCGCGTTGCGCCCGTGGCTGCACGACCACGGCTCGCTCACCCGGCGCATCCGGCAACGCTGTGACGAGTTCGCCGTGCAACCCGTGCGCAGCGGACTCGCCCGCATCGCTTATGACGAAGCCGCACTGCTCGGCATCGCTCCGCACCGCCTGGCCTGGTCGCGCGAGGTATTCCTGTATGCCGATGGCCAACCCGTGGTGTTCGCCCACAGCACCTGCGCCCATGAACATCTGCGCGGCGCATGGCAGGCGATGCACGGACTCGGTAACCGCTCGCTCGGCAGCCTGTTGTTCACCCACCCTCTGGTGATCCGCCAACCGTTGCACTTCAAGTTATTGGACACGCATCACCCGCTCCATGCAGGTCGGGTTTTAACCCGACTGGTTCCCGACAGACTTGTCGGGTTGAAACCCGGCCTACAGGAGTCTCCCCTCTGGGCACGCCGCTCCCTGTTCACTCTGCGCGGTGCGCCACTACTGGTGACGGAAGTGTTTCTACCGGAGATCCTGCAACTCAAATAACCCGTCATTCCGGCGCAGGTTAAAATAGCGCCATGAAACTGGCCGAACGCCTCCCCCTCTACATCCAGCTCACCCGACTGCACCGTCCAATCGGTATTTTGCTGCTGCTGTGGCCGACGCTGTGGGCGGTGTGGATTGCCAGCAAAGGTCATCCTGCGTGGCTCATCCTCGTCATCTTCACCCTGGGCACGGTATTGATGCGTTCCGCCGGTTGCGCCATCAACGACTATGCCGACCGCCATATCGACAAGCATGTAAAACGCACGCAAGACCGCCCGC
>PCWU01000031.1:6509-7179 GCA_002787455.1 Gallionellaceae bacterium CG11_big_fil_rev_8_21_14_0_20_60_62
TGGCTGTTGCCGCTTTCCTGCTCATCCTGCCGCTGAATAAATTGACGCTGTTGCTTTCCATTCCGGCTGTACTCCTCGCCGCGAGCTATCCGTTTACCAAACGCTTCCTCGCCCTCCCGCAAGCCTACCTTGGCATCGCCTTCGGCTTCGGCATCCCGATGGCCTTCGCCGCCACGCTCGGCCACGTGCCGCCGGTGGCGTGGGTACTGCTGCTCGCCAACGTGTTCTGGGCGATTGCGTATGACACCGAATACGCGATGGTGGACCGCGATGACGACATCCATCTCGGCATCCACTCTGCGGCGCTGCTCTTTGGGAAATACGAGGTGATTGCGGTAATGAGCTGCTATGTCATCACCCTGCTGTTGCTGGCGCTGGCGGGGTTGATGGCCGGGTTGGGTACGATCTACTTTGCAGGGTTGATCGTTGCGTCAGGCATCGCGCTGTACCACTATCAGCTCATCAAAGACCGCAGCCGCGACAAATGCTTCGCGGCTTTTTTGCACAACAGCTGGTTCGGGGCGGCGGTATTTGCGGGGGTGGTCGCGAACCATCTCTGACGGGCGCTTGATCATGCTCAATTATGCCGCGCCATGTTGACGTTAAAGTCAGGTTCAATCCGCCGCCAGCTCGTTCGGATGCAGCGCCAGTTCCTGTTTTATTTCGCGCA
>PCWU01000130.1:0-3696 GCA_002787455.1 Gallionellaceae bacterium CG11_big_fil_rev_8_21_14_0_20_60_62
TGATCCATCACGGCCGGATCGTTGTAGTGCTTGTAGCTCAATTCCAGCGCGCGCACCTCCGCACTCACCTCCACCGTCTGGCGCTTGCCGCCGACTTCCAACAGCAAACTAACCGGCACCCGCTCGCCTGTGTTGAGCGGTTGTTTCAGCCCGCGCAGCACCAGATACAGGCCGCGCACGCCAAAAATAACCGTGCTGTGCGCCGCCAGCTTCAAACTTGACAAGGGGCGCGTCTGCATCCTGCCGCCACGGTGCTCCACCCGCGCGATCTCACCCGATTCGGCCAGCGGGCTGCTCACGCCGAGCAGACGCGCCGCCGAAATCACCGAAAGATTCAATTGCAGGGTGGCGGCGGTCTGGCCCGGCACGCTTTCGCGCACCCACACCTTGTCAACGATCACGTCCTTGTTCGCCGCCGCCGGCAAGGCCGTCAGGCCCAGCAACAGCGCGGCCAGAACCGGCAGCGTATCAGTGCTGCATCTTCTCGTGCATGTCCATATGCTCATGCTGCGTCATCTCCTTATGCTGCTCCATGTGTTCGTGTTTGGCCTGCGGTTTGCTGTCGGTCATTCCCCTGACCTTGGCGCTGACCTTCACCTTTTTCATTTTGCCGTCGGCCTGGCGCAGTTGCAGGGTAACTGCGACTTTCTTGCCTTCCTTGAGTGGCTTCTTGAGGCCGATCAGCATCAGGTGATAGCCCTGCGCGCCAAGATCAACGGCTTCTCCGGCGGGCAGATCGATAGCCTCGACCTGGCGCATCTTCATCATGCCGCCCTCGGTGACCATGCTGTGCAACTCGACCGAGGCGCACGCCTTGCTCGAGGCGCCCACCAGCTTTGCGTCTTTCTTGCTGGTGATGACTGCCTGCAACATGCCGGCATCCTGCCCCGGTGCCGTCGCGCGCGACCACGCATCACTCACCTTCACATCCTTGGCCTGCGCCGACAACGAGATCAACAATGCCGCCAACCCTGCCCATACATATTTTTTCATGATTTACTCCCCATCAAGATAAAAAAACGCGCCACAGTTCAAACCGCGGCGCGCGTCATTCTAGCCCTTTTCGGACGCGTGGAAAGTGATCACGAACAGCCTCATTCGACCGTGATCACCCCCTGATCAGAACTTGTAGCCCACTCCGGCATACAACGAGCGTCCGATCCCCGGCACGGCAATCCCGTATGGAATGCCGTTGATCGACATCGTGCCGCCTTGTCCGGTGTAAGCGCCGCCGGTCGGCAGGTGATAAAACTTGTCGAACAGATTTTCGATGCCGAAATCGACGCGTGCCTGCCGGTACGAATAACTGCCGCGCAAATTGAACAGGCCGTACCCCGGAGTTTGGATTTCGTTGCGCACAGCGGAGGTTTTATTCTTGCTCCGCACCAGCACCAGCTCGGCGCTGTTGTCCCAGCCGCCCGCCTTTTGGCTTAACGCGAGTTTCGCGTTGAGCGGCATGATGTTGTACAGATCATCGCCGGTATCCTTATTCTTGCCGTTGGTGTAGTTGAGCGCCCCCTGCAACCCCCAGTCGCCCCAGGCGTTTTCCGCCAGCGGCATGTTGCCGGACAGATCAATCCCGTACAGGCGCGCCGACTGGTTGGTATAACGCAGCACGTTGAACTGGCCGGGCGCAGGCGTGGCCGCCGCCACATTGGCCGCGCTGTTCCATTGCACCGCATCGATGTAATCGGTGACCCTGGTGTAGTAAGGCGTGGCCTTGAACTGCCAACGCTGGTCAATGGCGTGCCAGTCAAAGGTGGCGGACAACGTATTGGCTTTCTCCGGCTTCAGGTCGATATTGCCGAAGTAGCCGTTGCCGTCGCCGACAAAGTTGTTCATGACCGCCGCCATGGTCCAGGTTGACCAGGTATAGCGCTCATACACATTGGGCGAGCGCACTTTGTGCGCGTAGCCGAACGAGATGTCGCTGTTGCGGCTGGCGATGTAGCGCGCCAGCGCGGTCAGATCGAGATTGTCATCCGTTTTGTTGTGGTCGAGGGCATTAAAGGCATCGCCGTCGCGCTGCTGGTTGGAGCCGTTCATATTCGAGACCGGGTTATACCCGCGCGCATCGCCGACATCCATCCTGACATGCTCGAAGCGCGCCCCCAGCAGGGTCATCCATTGCTCGTCCCCGCGCGCTTCCCACTCGCCAAAAAGCGCGGTGCGATCCCGTTCGCCATTATTGATATTGTAGAAAGTGCCGGGCCACATCATGCCGCCGGTCGCCGGCCAATAGTCGTCAAGCCGGTAGCGTTGGATCTCGCCGCCCACGCGCAACAAATCCTGCTCGCCCAGCCCGATATCGGATTTGATGCTGGCACCCGTGGTTCGGCCTTCGGTGTTCATCTGCATGCCGGCTGCGCAAGTCGGCCCCAGCGGGGCGCACGGCCTGCCATCGGGGTTCGACAACGTGCCGTACCAAAAACGCTTGTCGGCGCCAAAATTCATCCCGTGATCCACGCGCTCGTGATACACGCGCGTTTCCAGCAACCCCCAATCCATCTGGCCGAGATAGCGCAGGTTTAAACGTTTCTCGGTATTGCCGAGCAAATCCATGCGCTGGTTCGGATAAAGCTGGACAGGAATGTCCTGATAACCCAATTTGGCCTCGAACAGATGATTGTTGTTTTTAAAGGCGAGTCCCAAGGTGTGATTGCGCGTTTCGTAAGCGGAGGAGCCGACTTCGTCGAGCGGCAGGGTATGACCGGGACGGCCGGTGGCGGCATCCGTCTTGAAATTCCCACCCGCCGAGTAGTTGTCCGCCTTGCTGATCGCGCCGCTATAGTTGAGGCTGAACCGCTCGGTCGCAAAAGTGGCCGCAACGTTGCCGCCACGGGTGTTGCTGTTACTACGATAGAAAGCCCCCGCCTCGCCCTTGACAAGCGTGTCCTGGCCGGGTGCGGCAAATTCCGGCGCGCGCGTCTCGGCCACGATGGTGCCGCCGATGGAGTCGCCGCCCACACTTACCGGCGTGATGCCGGCATAGACTTCAAGCACCCCGACATTGGCGGGGGCGATATAAGACAGGGGCGGGTTCATGTGGTTGGGGCAGGATGAAATCAAATCCATGCCGTCCAGCTTGGTGCGAATGCGATCATCCGCCATCCCGTGAATTGCAGGCAGACTGGACACCCCACCCGCCTGATTGAGACTGACCCCCGGCACATCGCGCAGCAAACTGGCGCTGTCGCTGGTGGCGGGACGCAGCGCGCGCAAAACGGCTGCATCCACCTTGGCGGCAGATTGCGCCTGGTCCCGAATGGCGGTGACTTCGACCTGCGGCAATGCGTCTTCCGCCGCCCACGCCATCTGCCCCAACGCCAGCGAAACCGCCAGCACGCTCAATTTTATTTTCACTTTCCGCCCCGTTTTGTTTAAAAAATCCGCGGCCAATTGTAGGAAATTTCTCCGGTGCGCCTCTGTGGCAATTTGTCGCATGCCTGCAACGGCGGGCATCCGGTAGAATCCGCGCCATGCAAATCTCGCTGTTATCGGGCCAGACCGGACACTCCCATCTGCGCCGCCTTTTCCTCCTGCGCAATGTCGCCATCCTCGCCCAGTTGTTGACACTGGCGCTGGTGTACCGTTTTATGAGCACCGACTTTGCGTGGGCGCCAATGCTGGCCACCGTGCTGTTTCTGGCCCTGGCGAATCTGGTCACCCGGTGGCGGCTGTCGCTCGACTATCCGG